>NZ_SMCO01000003.1 GCF_004346685.1 Sulfurirhabdus autotrophica | reverse complement strand
TCCACTATCCTCACCAGATTGCTTAGGGCCTCGGCCGTTACACGGCCTCATCCCCTGTGTCGAATAAGACTGGCTGAGGATGCTTTATAATCAGGAAAAATAATGAAAATACTTAACCGTTATCTCGCGCGCGAGATCTATGGCAGCACTTTTTTTGTTTTGTTTGCATTGCTCATGTTGTTCGGATTTTTTGATTTAATTCATGAGCTTGGTGAACTTGGAAAAGGCAGCTATCAATTACCGAAAGTTTTGCTTTTTGTTCTTTTGACTTTGCCAGGGCATGTCTATGAGTTGCTTCCAGTTGCAGCATTGATAGGCACGTTGTTTGCGCTGGCTAAATTGGTGCAGAATTCCGAGTTTACTGTAATGCGCGTGTCAGGTTTATCCATTCAACGCATTGCCTTTTCTCTGGTGCGGTTCGGATTTTTGTTTGTACTGCTGACATTTCTTTTTGGAGAGCTGATTGCGCCATTCAGCGAAACGACTGCACAACAGCTGCGTCTGAAATCCTTAAGTTCAGTGGTGGCCCAAGAGTTCCGCTCTGGTATGTGGGTGAAGGATGAAAAAAGTTTTGTAAACGTCAGAGAGCTACTGCCTGGGACGAAGCTGGTTGATGTGAAAATTTATGAATTTGATGCAGAAAATCGGTTAAGCAATATCAGCTTTGCTAAAGAAGGGGAGTACCTCGAAGACAGCAAATGGCGTTTAAAGGATGTGGTTCAAACCCATTTTGAGAACGGGCATAGCACAGTAAAGTCCATGCCTGAAGCAGACTGGCGTTCGGTATTGACACCCGAAATTCTGAATGTGTTATTGGTCGTTCCTGAACAGATGTCTACCTGGAACTTGTATTCCTATGTGGAGCACCTGCGTGAAAACAATCAGAAAACAACCCGCTATGAAATTGCCCTTTGGTCAAAATTGGCCTATCCATTTGCGGCTATTGTCATGATGCTTTTGGCGCTACCATTTGCATACCATCAGATTCGAATGGGTGGGGTTAGTGCAAAGATCTTTTCAGGTATTATGCTCGGTCTGGCCTTTCATTTGCTCAACCGTTTGTTCGCACATCTTGGTCTTTTGTACGGATGGCCCCCGCTGTTCAGTGCAATTTTACCAACAGTACTGTTCTTGCTAGCCGCGATTGCAATGATGTGGTGGGTTGAAAGCAAGAGATAGAATTTAGTGGCTCATGTCGAAATAATAGCTATTGGCTGAAATAATCTGTCGGCGTAACCGACCTACATCTGAATTATTTTAGTTCCGGCGATTCGGTCATGCAAAAATTGCTTATCTGCATCAAACAAAGCCCAAAGTATCCCAACACCAAAGAAGCAGATGCCAAAAAAGGCGCTAATAAAACGTAAAACAGCTTGTTTTATAGTCAGCGCTGAATCATTTTTGCTGGTCAGTCGAAGGCGCCAAGTTTTCATGGCCAGCGTTTGACCACCATTTACCCAAAACCAGATGAAATAAACGCCGCAAACCATTAAAAGGTAGCCGCGAAAAATTGGCTTCATAAGGACTGACTGAGTGTCGTGCGTTAAACTAATGAATATAAAGCTGGCTAAGAATAGTACTGCAGCCAGCAACAGTACTTCATAAACCATGCTAAAAATTCTGCGCATGAAGCTGGCCGAGGGAAAGTCTGATGAATTTTTTTGCATAATTTCTAAAATTGATCTATAAGTAACTAAGATCATCCGATGCACATGCATCGCTTGCGAAAAACAGTTTAGTGTTAGCCAAGCGAATAAAAAAGAAGCTAAATGCAATGCACCTGCAAGATAATCAATGGAGGGGGAGCTTATGCGCATTATATCTCAACTTATGGCCGTGCCGGGTGTGATTGCGGCTGGTGAGTATTCATTTCGTGGTGATCGGTATACCTATGAAGGCCATTTGACGCCAGAAACGGCACGTATGGCTTCTATTCTTTGTCGAGCCAACACCCTGAGTGTCAATATGCAGGTCGACATGTTTGACTCGCTAGTCCCTCAAAATGGTTTAATGCCAGCTCAAGGCTGGATTGTACGTGGCCGTGCTATCAGCGTATGCGTGACGGGCAATATTTTCTGTTTTATCCAGAATAAACAAGGGTTGTTGAATAATGTGATGGCTTTGCTTCGTGCAAACCTGGGGGATACCGAAGGGGATGTAATGAAGTATATGTATTCCAAAATTGGTGGAGATGTGGAAGAAAAGCTGTATTAATAGTAAAACGATGGATGTCTGCGTGAAGTACTATTTATAATAAGCTGAGCTAAGGCAACAGATGGGTGACTTATAATTGGTTTAGCCAGCCTGAGATGGGGGAGTGGTGGATGAGTTTGGATCATTTGATGCAGGTACCAGGAGCACTCGCAGCATTTCAATATAGTGATAAAGGAGATTTAGTCCAGCATGTCATCAAGGAAGGAACTGCGCTGACTGCGCAGGCACTGGATTTGTTGGCACACACTTGCGTAGCAAATAGTGCCATTGCTACCATGGAAGCCAGAGGTTGGGAAGCACTGACCGGGCAGCAAGGGTTTGAGCCGTTACAGGGATTTTCGCTGATAGGCATGGATTGGTCTGCTGTTTTTGGCAGCAATTGCGGCGTAGTGCTTAGAAATCAGGATGTGAATTACGAAGCCGCTTTTTCAGCCCTGACTCAATGCAAGTTGTGAGGTGAATGATGCTGAAACGCTTGCTGGTTTTAGATGGGGTGGTTTGTGTATGCCGTTTTCAGGACGATGGTACCATTATTGATATGGCTGGGATGCTGCCTGAAGACACTGCACAACGTTTGGCGCAGTTTGCGCAATGGTATCGTCGCATGGTCTCCGGTAACACGGATTTGTTTTCCCTTTTTTCACAAATGGGAGGGTGGACTCCGTCCAGAGGATGGGTGGTACGTGGTACAAACATGACAGTGTGTGGAATGGGAAACCTTGCTTGCATGCTTGACAATGAGGCTTCAATTAACGAAATTCTCAGCGCACTGGATGAAGCCGCCAGGAGTTAAGGCGTAGCCAGTTTTGGCGTAACGTTGTCAGGTGTTTTTTGCGCTTCTTTCTTTAGTTTTTGTTTTATTTGCTGGCGTTTTTCAGGGGGCAGCTTTTTCAGCTTTTTGTAATTCTGCCGAGCAATGGCCCGTTGCTCGGGCGTGAGTTTGGCCCACTCTTTTAAGCGGGCTTGAATGCGCTTTTGCTCTTCGGGGGTCATTTTCTGGTAGTGATTGGCCACCCCTATCAAACGTTGGCGCTGGATAGAGGGCATTTTGTCCCAGTCTTGAGCGACGGGCGCCAATACGCGCTTCTGTGCTGAACTTAAGTCATTCCACTTGATTACTTTGGCGTTCGGAGTTGCCGCAACTGCCGCGCCAGTGAAAATGAGGAAGAGCCAGAATGTTATTGCTCTGAGGATGATTTTACCCATGTGTCCAGGCGGTTATCTACATAAGCATGAATAGGTAAATCATCTGCCAGCAAGCTGGCGTCAATCTCTCCGGTGTCGTTATCCTGCTGCGTGGATTGCCAATAAGTGATGGCGGCCAAACCTAAAATCAATACAGTTACAGGTATTAAAAGGCGATGATGTGAAAGCCAATTTTTCCCTTGGTTAAGCAAAGAATGGGATGCCCCCACTAGACTCATTGCTGGTTGATGTGCGCTGTATTTATCCAGGGCAGCCATCCGTGACGCTTTTAGCTGCGTAGTTATATTTTCACTCAGGTTGGTGGTGCCATAATTCAGTTGTCTGGCAATTTTTTTTGCTAGATCATGTTCGTTCATAATTTTATTCCTTTAGACTTCAGGATAGCTGCTAATGCATGTGTAGCGCGTGAACAATGGGTTTTAACGCTACCTTCTGAGCAACCCATTGCGGTAGCGGTTTCTGCGACATCCAGTTCCTCCCAATAACGCAACAGGAACGCTTCCCGTTGACGTGTTGGTAAATTTTTTAACGCTTCTTCAATTAAAGCAAGAAGTTGAGCGCGTTCCAAATTGTCTGCAGGCGTGTCGTGTTTATTTGATCCATCGTCGTATGCTTCCAGTGTTTCCAACGGGTCGTAGTCATCTCCATCCTGATTAGGTGAGAGAGACGAAAATAAAGTGGTCCATAGAGAGCGTACTTTTTGGCGACGGTAGTAATCACGAATTGTGTTCTGCAATATGCGCTGAAACAACATGGGAAATTCTTCAGCAGGTCGGCCTGCATATTTTTCAGATAACTTTAGCATTGCATCTTGCACAATATCCAAAGCAGAATGGTCATCACGCACAGCAAATGCCGCTTGCTTAAAAGCACGGCGCTCTACTAGAGAGAGAAAGTCTGATAATTCCTGATAAGTTGCCAGTTTAGATGCTTCCTGATAATTGCGTGATGAATGCGTCTGAACTTGTCTAGTTTGTGTCGGACCACATGATACCAAATTTTAGGGATGAAAAAAATTTTGATGGGTATATCTCTAGTTTGATATTATGGAACTTTTTGATTTGACTTGTATTCATGGAAAGCGACCTAAATGCGCTGGAGTTTGGTGGGGTTCGACGTTTACTGGAACGGCTGACTTTTTCACCTTATGGTGCAGATGCGGCGAGAAGTCTTGAACCTGCTCCATCAATAGCAGTGGCTCGGGAAATGCAGTCAGCGGTGACAGCTGCACGTGAAGCGATTGATGCATTTGTTGTCCCGAAGTTCGCTACGGTACCCGATGTGCGGGCCGCATTACGGCAAGCTGAACAAGCCGGCGCGGCAATATCACCTAATGCGCTGTCAAATTTGCGCCAGGTAATGCAGACCGGGTTAACCCTTCGTGAATTTGTTGCAAATTATCCAAAGTTGTATCGGGCTGTTTCTGATTTGAAGGCGCCTGCCAGCTTGGTGGAAGTTCTCGATAAAACCATTTCACCCGCAGGCCGGTTGAAAGAAGATGCTTCGCCTGAGCTATATGAATTGCATCAGCAATACCACGTGTTGCGGCAACAAGTTGATACCCTTTTAAAAACACGTATGTTGCAACCGGATGTTGCCGGTGTTTTTGAAGAAAATAGTAAGGTGAACTGGCACGGTGTCAGAGGTGTGCTGGCAATACGCAGTAATTTTGCTGACAAAATTAAAGGCGTGCGTCGTGGTTCGGTCGGGGGTGGCAGAGATGCGCTAATAGAACCCATGGAAGCTGTAGGGCTCAATAATCGTCTTGAGGCATTGAATGGGCAGATTGAAGCGCAGAACCAGGTAGTGCTTAGAGCAACGACGGATGTGGTGCGTAATTATGTTAGCGATTTCTCCAAGCTGATTGATGCAATAACCTGGATTGATCTTGCTCTGGCAGCGGGGCATCTTAGTGCAGCCATGAATGCAGCTCCACCAGAATTGGTGGATGAGCCCAGAGTTGAATTGAAGCAGGCATATCATCCTCAATTGCTGCTCCAGTTTGTTGAAAAAAATATTCAGCAAATTAAATCGCTAGACATTGTGCTGGATGACAAACAGCCAATGATGGTGATTACTGGGCCAAATACCGGCGGAAAAACGGTTGTGCTGAAAACAGTGGGTTTACTGGTGACTATGGCTCACTGTGGTTTGCATCTCCCAAGCGAAGGGAAATGCGTGATTGGTAATTTTGACCGCATTGTTGTAGATGTTGGAGATAAGCAAAGTTTGTATCATCATCTTTCGACATTTGCGGGGCATGTTGAAGTATTGAAACGTTTGCTGGTTGAAGCAAATAATAAAACACTGGTTTTAATGGATGAGTTGGGTACGGGTACAGACCCGGAAGAAGGCGCGGCACTGGCAATGGCAGTGTTGGATGAGTTGGCTGCTCGTAAAGTGCATGGCATTGTCACGACACACCTCTCTCCGTTGAAAGGGTTTGCCGATCAGCATGCGTATTTGAGCAATGCTTCCATGCGTTTTGATTTTGAAACGCTGAGCCCGACTTACGAGCTTGAAGCAGGTAAGGCGGGTCAGTCACTCGGGTTAATTGTGGCAGAAAAAAATGGTTTGCCAGCTGAGTTGGTAAGTAAGGCAAGGGCTTATCTGGACGGCTTTTCAGGTCACGTCTAGGCGACTGATAAATTAGCTTCCTCTTGACCAATGTTGCGCGAACCGTTACTGTTTAATGTTATTTTGTGGTAAGTAAGCTTTTAAGGCGATTTTATGGAATTAACGGGCGCGGAAATTACAATACGCTGTTTGCAGGAAGAAGGGGTGGATTTTCTATTTGGATACCCCGGCGGCGCAGTTCTGAATATTTACGATGAAATTTTCAAACAGGACAAATTCAAGCATGTTTTAGTGCGCCATGAACAGGCTGCCATTCATGCTGCGGATGGTTATGCGCGAGCAACCGGCAAGGTAGGCGTGGCACTGGTTACATCCGGCCCGGGTGCGACAAATGCAGTAACGGGTATTGCAACCGCCTATATGGATTCCATCCCCATGGTGATTATTAGCGGGCAGGTACCAACGCCAGCCATAGGCTTGGATGCTTTTCAGGAAGTAGATACAGTTGGGATTACCCGCCCCTGCGTCAAGCACAACTTTTTGGTAAAAGACGTTGCTTTGCTGGCTGAAACCATCAAGAAAGCATTTTATATTGCGGCTAGTGGTCGCCCCGGACCGGTTCTGGTTGATATTCCTAAGGATCTGACTCAGCAAAAAACTGAATTCGTGTATCCTCAAAGCGTCACTATGCGTTCATATAACCCCGTCACCAAGGGGCATCCCGGGCAGACCAAGAAAGCAATTCAGTTGCTATTGGATGCCAAACGGCCCATGGTTTACGCAGGTGGTGGTGTAGTCCTGAGTAATGCTGACAAGCAATTGATAGAGCTCGTACGGATGCTGGGGTTCCCATGTACTAACACCTTGATGGGGTTGGGCGGATATCCTGCGACGGATCCTTTGTCAGTTGGCATGCCTGGTATGCACGGTACGTACGAAGCCAATATGGCTATGCAGCACTGTGATGTGCTGCTGGCAGTTGGTGCGCGCTTTGACGACCGTGTTATCGGAAACCCTGATCACTTTTATCAGGAAGATCGCAAGATCATCCATATTGATATAGATCCAGCTTCAATTTCAAAGCGTGTAAGAGTTGATGTGCCAATTGTTGGCAATGTGACGGATGTATTGAACGATATGCTTAAAATACTCAAAGTGAGTAAAGAAAAAGCAGATCAGGCAGCACTCAAGACATGGTGGGCACAAATCGAGTTGTGGCGTTCAATTGATTGCCTGAAATATGATCGCCAGAGCAAAATCATTAAACCCCAGTACGTGGTGGAAAAGTTGTGGGAAGTAACAAAAGGCGATGCTTTTGTTACTTCTGACGTAGGTCAGCACCAAATGTGGGCAGCACAGTTTTATAAGTTTGATAAGCCGCGGCGCTGGATTAATTCAGGTGGTTTGGGGACGATGGGTTTTGGTTTGCCTGCTGCAATGGGCGCACAATTTGCGCATCCTGACGCGGCGGTAGCCTGCATAACAGGTGAAGGCAGTATCCAGATGAATATCCAGGAATTATCGACGTGCAAACAGTATAATTTGCCGATCAAGGTAATTATGCTGAACAATCGATATCTGGGTATGGTGCGTCAGTGGCAGCAATTTTTCTACGGCAATCGTTATGCAGAGTCTTATGTTGATGCTTTGCCCGATTTCGTTAAGCTTTCTGAAAGTTACGGTCATGTTGGTATGAGAATTGATGAGCCGGGTGATGTAGAAGGTGCGTTGAAAGAAGCTTTCAGCAAGAAAATGAAAGAGCGTTTCGTATTTCTGGATTTCCGTACCGACCAGACCGAGAATGTCTACCCTATGATTCCTGGCGGTAAAGGGTTGAGTGAGATGATTCTTGTTTAATTGCGAATTGATTTATCTGCGGTAAAATTTTAGATTGTTTTCAGTTTTAGGGGGCACTGATATTTTGCAGTGTCCTAAAATTTTGGTTGAAAAATGCGACATATCATATCTCTGTTAATAGAAAACGAAGCTGGAGCGCTTTCCCGTGTGGCAGGGCTTTTTTCCGCACGGGCTTATAATATTGAATCCCTTACGGTGGCGCCGACTGAAGATCTCACAATGTCTCGCATGACGATTGTAACCAGTGGCTCAGAAGATGTTATTGAGCAGATTATTAAGCAATTGAACAAGCTCGTAGATGTGATCAAAGTGCTGGATCTGAATGACGGCGACTATATTGAGCGGGAATTGATGCTGGTCAAAGTGAAAGCTGCCGGTAAAGATCGTGAAGAAATGAAGCGCATGGCTGATATTTTTCGCGGACGTATTATCGATGTGACCGAAAAAACTTACACCATTGAGCTGACTGGTCCAGGTTCCAAGCTTGATGCGTTTCTTCAAGCGCTGGACCATAGCGCGATTTTAGAGACGGTACGCACCGGTGCATCAGGAATTGGACGTGGCGAACGGGTCTTGAAAATTTGATGTAATACTGGTTGCAGTGCATAGCTTGCAGTGGCGGGTTAGCGCAGCAGACTTTTTTAGCACTGCGGCCAAAACAGGTATCAAATGAGAGGGGTTACCCCTTTAAACTCAGTGGCAAAAATTTTAATTTAATGAAAGTGAAAGGAAAATTATGAAAGTTTATTACGATAAGGACGCTAACCTATCCCTGATCAAGGGTAAGAAAGTTGCTATCATTGGATATGGCTCACAGGGCCATGCCCATGCGAACAACCTGAAAGACTCCGGTGTGAAAGTAACCGTTGGTCTGCGCAAGGGTGGCGCATCCTGGGATAAAGCCAAAAAAGCCGGTCTGGTTGTGAAAGAAGTGGCTGAAGCTGTGAAAGGTGCCGATATTGTGATGATGCTGGTGCCGGATGAACAACAAGCAGACGTATACCGCGATGAAATTGCACCCAACTTGAAAAAAGGTGCTGCTTTGGCTTTTGCGCATGGTTTTAATGTGCATTATGGCCAGATCGTACCACGTGCGGACATCGACGTGATCATGGTTGCACCAAAAGGCCCAGGTCATTTGGTTCGCTCTACCTATACTCAGGGTGGCGGTGTGCCATCGTTGATTGCTGTACATCAGGATGTGTCCAAAAAAGCGAAGGAAATGGCGCTTTCCTATGCAGCTGCAAACGGCGGCACCAAAGGTGGCGTGATTGAAACTTCCTTCCGTGAAGAAACAGAAACCGACTTGTTCGGTGAACAAGCTGTGTTGTGTGGTGGCTGCGTTGAACTGGTTAAAGCGGGTTTTGAAACACTTACCGATGCTGGTTATGCCCCAGAAATGGCATACTTTGAATGTTTGCACGAGCTGAAGCTGATTGTTGACCTGATGTACGAAGGCGGTATTGCCAACATGAATTACTCCATTTCCAACAACGCAGAGTATGGTGAATATGTGACTGGTCCAAAAGTGATCGGTGATGAAGCACGCAAAGCGATGAAGGAAGCGCTCGCAAATATTCAGAACGGTGAATACGCCAAGAGCTTTATTCTTGAAAACAAAGCAGGTGCCGCGACATTGAATGCACGTCGTCGCTTGAATGCAGAGCATCCCATTGAAGTAGTTGGTGATAAGTTGCGTGGAATGATGCCATGGATCAAGAAAAACAAACTGGTTGATAGCAGCAAGAACTAATTATCGTTTTTAGCATGTCGGAGGCACAGGAATGCGAGGCAAGATTACTGCCCTACATGCCTGTGCCTCTTTTTTTGCGGCATGAGGTTAACTGGGTCAGTGATGCCTATAACCGTCAAGTATTCCACCCGAAGGTCTGCTTCTTTATTTAGGATGGAGCTTTCAAAGTATCCAGAATAATCTAGTTGAACCTGTCAATGCTATACTGGGCAGAGCTATAAGTTTACAAGTTTAGAAACCACAGAAATTATAATAGTCTCGTTTAATATTGAACCAGAGAAATATGCAAGATTCCAGAAACAGACAACCGATACTTGATGCCAGATTGCGCAGACGTGGCATTTATTTGTTACCTAATTTATTTACTACCGGGGCTTTATTCGCTGGTTTTTTCGCGATTGTACAAGCTATGAATGGTCGTTTTGAGCTGTCTGCTGTTGCGATTCTGATTGCAATGGTGCTGGATGGGCTGGATGGTCGTGTGGCCAGAATGACGCACACACAAAGCGCATTTGGTGCTGAGTATGACAGCCTTTCGGATATGGTGTCGTTTGGTGTTGCACCTGCGCTAGTAGTGTATGTGTGGGCGCTGAAAGGAATGGGAAAGCTGGGGTGGATTGCCGCTTTTGTTTATTGCGCCTGCGCCGCACTCCGCTTGGCGCGCTTCAATACTCAGCTGGAAGTGGCTGATAAACGTTTTTTTCAGGGGTTACCCAGTCCTGCAGCCGCGGCTTTGATTGCTGGAATGGTATGGGTGCTCAATGAATACGGTTTTCAGGGTAAAGAAGTTTCCTGGCTGGCGTGGAGCGTAACAATTTTTGCCGGGTTAAATATGGTCAGTAACTTGCGTTATTATAGTGGTAAGGATATCAATCTGCGCAAAAGCGTTCCTTTTGTTGCAGTGTTGCTGATTGTATTCGCTTTTATTCTGATATCGTATAGCCCGCCTGAAGTGCTGTTCGGTATGTTTGTATTGTATGCGCTATCTGCCTATGTCATGTGGGTGTGGAATTTCAGAAAAACCCGCTCGGAAAAAATACAGCAAAAGTCGCTTGAACAAGATGATGAACAAATATAGCGATTTATGAATATGGCTGTATGGGCTTGCGCAAAGAAAAAAAACCGTTTATATTTCTAGTCATGAATACCCAATGTAACTTTTCTGTTGTTACCACCCTGCCCAACCATCTGTTGGGCGGTCTACTGCTGCGCCCCGCGCGCTAATCTACCTACTCCCTTAAATTGTGTTGTATTTGTGGAATCAGGAATAATCTGATTTCTGATATGCTATAACATCGCGGAAATACAAAAACTTGTCAAATTTCCAGCGATTCCAGTACGGAGATTCAAATGAAAGATAAATTGATCATATTCGATACCACCTTGCGTGATGGTGAGCAGAGTCCTGGCGCTTCAATGACGCGAGAGGAAAAAGTGCGGATTGCCAAGCAATTGGAACGCATGCGTGTTGATGTCATTGAAGCAGGGTTTCCAGCAGCAAGTAATGGGGATTTTGAGTCAGTCAAAGCGGTAGCCGATATGGTTAAAGACAGTACTGTTTGTGGATTGGCACGTGCGCTGGAAAGGGATATTGACCGTGCGGGTGAAGCGCTTAAAGGTGCAAATTCCGGGCGTATACATACATTTATTGCCACTTCTCCTATTCATATGGAGAAAAAATTGCGGATGTCTCCTGATCAGGTGATAGAACAAGCGGTTAATGCAGTGAAATGGGCGCGTAAATATACCGATAATGTGGAGTTTTCACCGGAAGATGCGGGGCGCTCTGAGCTGGATTTCCTTTGTCGTGTATTGGAGGCGGTTATTGCTGCCGGTGCTACTACGCTTAATATTCCCGATACAGTTGGCTATAACATGCCGGAACAGTTCGGAACATTGATCCGTAATTTGCGAGAACGCATTCCCAATTCAGATAAAGTCATTTTCTCCGTACATTGCCATAATGATTTGGGCCTGGCGGTTGCTAATTCGCTTTCAGCAGTAATAAATGGTGCCAGGCAAGTGGAATGCACTATAAATGGTCTGGGAGAGAGGGCAGGTAATGCATCTCTTGAAGAAATTGTGATGGCAGTACGTACCCGGCAAGATATTTTTATGTGTGAAACCGGTATTGATGCAACACAAATATTGCCTGCCAGTCGTCTGGTTTCAAGTGTCACAGGGTTTGCGGTGCAGCCTAATAAAGCCATTGTAGGTGCCAATGCATTTGCACATGAATCCGGCATTCACCAGGATGGTGTGTTGAAAAACCGTGAAACTTACGAAATCATGCGTGCTGAGGATGTAGGCTGGAGTGCCAACAAAATGGTACTCGGAAAACATTCCGGTCGTAATGCCTTTCGAAGCCGCTTGGTGGAATTGGGTATTCAGCTGGAATCTGAGGATGCTTTGAATGCTGCCTTCGCCCGCTTCAAGGAGCTTGCAGACAAGAAGCATGAGATTTTCGACGAAGATTTGCATGCTTTGGTAAGTGACGAAACGGCCAATGAAGATGAGCATTTTAAACTGGTGTCTCTCAAGGTATGTTCTGAAACGGGTGAAACACCCCATGCGAATATTGTGCTCGCGGAAAATGGTAAGGAAAAACAGGCTAACGCTGATGGTGGTGGTCCGGTAGATGCAACGTTCAAGTCAATCGAACAGATTATTAACAGCGGTGCAGAGTTACAGCTTTATTCAGTTAACAATATTACCAGTGGCACGGATGCGCAGGGTGAAGTAACGGTGCGTCTGTCAAAAGGCGGTAGAATCGTGAACGGGCAAGGCGCGGATACGGATATCGTCGTGGCCTCTGCAAAAGCGTATATTCATGCGCTGAATAAGTTGCATAGCAAGCTGGAAAGGGCGCATCCTCAAGTCTGATAAGTATTGGTAAGTGCCTGGTCAGTTGCAGGTAACCTTCACTTTGGCGGAATCTTCTCCTATGCTGATATTAGGTGCAGCATAGGAGGGTATCATGGTTATCAGGCGTTTAATTTCTGTTTTCCTGGTCATACTGGGCGGTGTGCTGATGTTTTTTGCCACCAATGAGCCACCTTGGTTGGGGTGGGGGGTGTTGATGTTAGGTGGTCTTATTGAAGCGGTAGGGATTACGCTTGAGCGTAAAAGAGGTTAGGGGCTAGCCCCCTTTGTTTGCCTTTGAACAATACCTCACATAATAAATACTGCTGAAGAAAAAAATGATTGACAGTACAACCTCGGCCAGTGCGAGATATTGCGATAATCCTTTATCAGACCAGGCTCTTACAGCGCCTTCCGTAAAATACATCAAGATCAGCATGGATGACCATTGGTAGGTGTATATCTTGCCGCGCAGGATGCCGAATAAGGGAAACATGAGCGGAAGAACTTTTAATACGAGTAAAGAGCCATTGGGACGTAATGGCGCTAGCCAGCCTTCCCAGGCCACACATAAAAAAATGAGTCCGATCAAGCTAGTGATGCTGGCGTAATGTAGCGTATTTATTCTATTCATAATCTCGATTTCTGTGCCATGACGACGAGTGCTTTACGAGCTTCTGAAGCATCTGAAACGGGCTCGTCAAATTCAAATCGCAGTATCAGCTCATCTGCACGGACATCAAATCCGTCGTAATCTATGCCAAGCATGGCAACATCCAGTGCCTCAACGGAGTGATAGCACAGGCAGTACTGACGCAGGTTATCAACATGATCCTGGTTCATGTGGGCAATAATATCCGCCTCATGTTCAGCCAGGCGGGTTTGTGGGACCTGGTAGTTGGCAGCTTGAATCCAATGTATGTTTCCAATGCCTGCAATAAATCGAATGTTGACTGGTTCTATTCGATAAAAGAAAAAATCATGTGTGTCAAAATATGTTGCTGCCTGCGGGAAATAACGCAGATAGCGAGGTTTAACCATAAATTGATCTGCCAAGCGAGACGCATTCCCTACCAGAGTGAGTCGTGCACTTGCTTGAACGTCACTTGATGGTTCGTGTATCAGCAAGCTGGCACGATGATCTGAATCAATATTTTTGGTGTGTTCTGCCAATGTACTGATCAGTATAATGGGCCTGGCTTCGTGGTCCAATATGTAAGGCACAATTGACCCGAAAGGATAGCCGTCAAGCTTTTTTGAAATAGTAGACAGTACGCCATAATGTTGGGCACGGATAAAGCGGCGTGCAGCTGTACCGTGCGTCATGATGCTAGTTTCAGGGCGGTTTCAGCCAGTCGCCTGCCTAATGCAAGGCAAAGCTTGCGTTCATCTTCTGTGATGGGCTTTTCGCCCGTACTGCCTGCTACATGGCTTGCGCCATAGGGAGTGCCGCCACTTAACGTATTATTCAGTTCTGGTTCGGAGTAGGGCAGACCAACCATAATCATGCCATGATGCAGCAAAGGTAGCATCATGCTGATGAGGGTTGTCTCCTGGCCGCCATGGATGCTGGCAGATGAGGTGAATGTTGCTGCGGCTTTGCCAACCAGTGCGCCCTTTAACCAGAGCGAGCTGGTGCCGTCCCAAAAGTATTTCATGGGTGCAGCCATATTGCCAAAACGGGTAGGGCTACCTAAGGCAACACCAATGCATTCTTCTAAATCCCGGAGCTCGGCATATGGCGCACCTTGATCAGGTATTGCAGGTTCCACAGTCTCGCATACCGTTGAAATTTTGGGTACGGTTCGAATCCGTGCTTTTATGCCAGAGGTTTGTTCGATGCCATGAGCGACGATTCGTGCCATTTCGCGAACCGATCCATGCTGGCTGTAATAGAGAACAAGGATTTCTTTCATGTTTTATGATGTGGAAAATTGCTAATTATAGCTTAGCAGTCGTGAATTAAGGCAGAATATCCCTATTCGAACAGGAAGTGATCATGAGCAGAGTGCTTTATTTATTCAGTTTTTTACGTTTCATTGCCAGACGATTCAATGAGGACAAGTGCCTGCAGATGGCATCAAGCCTGACATTTACGACGTTGCTTTCATTGGTTCCATTGATCACAATCACTTTGACAATGATCTCTGCATTTCCGGTGTTTTCCGAATTAAGTACTCAGCTTAAAGTATTTATTTTGAGCAATTTGGTACCTGAATCTGCGGGTAAAGTAATTACTGTCTACATGCAGCAATTTTCTGAAAACGCAAACAAGCTGACCGCTTTGGGGATAGCGTCTTTAGGGGTGACGGCAATCATGCTGATGCTGACAATCGAAAAAGCATTGAATGTGATTTGGCGTGTTTTAAGGCAACGAACCTTATTGAATCGCGTGCTGATTTATTGGGCAGTGCTCACTTTGGGGCCGCTATTGATGGGTAGCAGTATTTCATTGACCTCTTACCTTGTTAGTTTTTCGTTGGGTTTTGTGTCTGGTGTCCCTGAGGTGAGCGTAGTCCTGCTTAAAATTATGCCGGTTATGTTGACGATTATCTCTATCACTTTGTTATTCGTGACTGTCCCCAACCGTTTTGTACCTTGGGCACATGCATTTACTGGTGCAGTGATCGCCGGTATCGCCTTTGAATTGATGAAGAAATTTTTTGCAGTCTATATTGGCCATTTTGGATCTTACAAGTTGGTATATGGCGCATTTGCCATATTTCCGATATTTTTATTGTGGATATATTTTTCCTGGATGGTGGTGTTGCTGGGGGCGGTAATCGCTTCAAGCCTTTCATATTGGCGCGGTGGAGCATGGAAAAATGAACGGGTGCCTGGCAGGCAGCTGTATGATGCTTTACACATTTTGAATCTGCTATATCAGGGCTATGAGAAAGGCGAAACATTTGATTTAAGGCAGTTAAGACAGCAGGTTCATCTGGGTTTTGATGAGTTGGAAGAAATCCTTGAGCGTTTAGTGCAGGTTAAGTGGATTCGACGTGTTGCAGGGAATGGCTGGGCGCTGGTAGTGAACCCTGAAAAAATAAAGGTGTATGAGGTTTATCAGTTGTTTGTGTTTCGTGCACCGCATTTATTAGCGACAAAAACTGGAGAGGATAGTTCTTTGAACAAATTCATCCATGGGTTATCCAGCAGGATTGATGTCGAAATGAACAAATCGCTTAAGGCACTGTTTGAAGAAAGTGCTGAAAACGGGGTGAAACAACAATAATATTTAAGTGCGATTAAGTATTTTGTTGTGGTGAATCGGCATATTTTCGCTTATCAATACCGTGTTTTTTAATTAACTTTCCTAATGCCCTTCTTTCCTTGCCTGCTTTTTTTGCGGCTAGAGTAACATTGCCGTGTGTTCCTGAAAGCAGTCTGGACAGGAAACTTTTCTCGAAATTCTCGATTGCCTTGGCTTTTGCTTCATTGAAATCATGGCCGGTGTAGGATTCGCCTGCTCTGCGATCCTCACCTTTGCGCCGATTCATTTGATTTGCAGGCAATCCGGCGCGAAGAGTTGGTCCGTCAGCAATCAAAAATTCACGATGAATGAAATTGGCAAGTTCCCGGATATTGCCTGGCCAATTATGGCGACTTAAATACCGTAACGTATCCGGGTGCAGGGATAAAATTGGTTTGTCGTATTTTGCACTGTATTGTTTGATAAAGTGCTTGGCCAGGAGTTCTGCGTCACCATGCCGCTCTCGTAGGGGTGGTATTTCAACAGAAAAGGTCTGCAGGCGAAAGAGTAAATCCGGACGGAATGTTCCGGCTTCGACCAGCTTTAAGAGATCTGCGCTAGTGGCGGCAATGATACGTATGGTTTCTGATTTTGGGAGATCGGGAGACTGTTGATCCTGAAGATAGCGTAATAATGAAATTTGACCTTTTGTTGAGAGCGCCTCGATTTCGTCCAGAAATAATGCTGCGTTTTTTGGCTTGTCAAAAAGGTAATTTGCCAATTTTTCTTCGCTAATCGTACCGCAATTCATAGATACAAAAGGGATGTTGCCGTTGTTGCCAAGATGGTGAATGGCGCGGGCTGCCATTTCTTTGCCGCTACCGGTCTCCCCAAATATGACAATTGAAGCCTTGCTGGCAGATATTTTGCTCAGTAGGCGCACATGTTCAAGAAAGGCGGGGGAGGCGCCGATCATTCCGATGGGATTTTCCTGATTGATTGAGTGGCTTGTTTTCATAGGTTTTCAACCGATCCTTGCCGTATTCTAACTAAATTGAAATATCTCATAACAGCATGTCTGTTCGATTAGAGAGGTTGCACGGATTATCTTGCTTTCCTCACCTAATTTTAGTTCAAATTCTCGCATGTCGCGATAATAACCACGAGGTGCTAACAATGAGACAGGTTGTTTGATTATGGGTAACTCGGGTAATAAAAGAGCCTGTTGTTCAATTTCATCTTCATTTCTGATTGTAGGAATTATAGTAGCTGGTGTTGCATTCGGTGCCAGCATTTGGACACCCAGTTCCAGGTGTTGCGGGTTGTCGCTTTGAACCCAGCGCACGACACCAATATTCCACGCGGCATTTTTATCGGGTTTAAGGCCAATAATTTCGCCTACGCTGATTTGTACTGCATCGTTTGAAACCTTGCTTAGTGCGAGCCCGCCAGCACTTTCGTTAATCACAGTCCAATGGGTTGAATTAAAAGTCTGCTGGCTGCTTTGGTCAATTAGCGAGCTTGAAAGCTGTACGGTAATGTCGCTTTCTTTTGATTCCAGGTCGCCCCCATACTCTGTAGCATTGTTTCCATTCAAAAAATGGTGAAGAGCGCGGATACCTGAACATATTTCCAGTGTGGTTTCCTGCTTTACACGGTTGAAATGGCGTTTGGGTGTAACGCCCCAATGCCGGATAAGTCGCCGCATCAAATCCAAATAGGCAGGATTTGAAGCGTTCGCCGGTAAGTTGAGTGTTTCCCAGGATTGCCCTGCTTCAAGTTGTGCAACCTGCTGATGTAGCAAGCGAGCCAGTGCCAGTGCATTCAAGAAAATATCTGTGCGGGCATCGGTCATAGTGACATTTTGTGCCATGGCACGAGGCGGTTTGTCGCTATCCAACCGAACCAGGAACAAACCGTTTGTGCTGGAAGTTTCTGATAATGGCAGTAAATGCGCCTGATTTCCAAATCTTGCCAAATAGTCTGCCGTTTTACTGACCTCACCTTGCATTAATCGGTAAGGGTCTGCCAAAGCCAGTAAAAGTGCTTGCTTGTATACCAGATTAATATTGCGGGTCTGAGTGTCAGATTCATCCTGAACCGGGATGTCTTGAATGTTTTGTTGAACGGCATAACGGAATAATTGATGAATCTCGGACCAGATACCTGCTGGTGTGGGCGCATAAGTCTGGTAGCAGGTAACCAGTATTCTTCCCAGCACTGAAATTGCACGTTCCATAATCAAAGAAACACTTTTACTGCCACCGAATGTAATTCGTCTGTTTACATGTTCCAATAAAATTATCTTGTAGCCGTAAGCCAGTTCAACCAGCAAGTCGCGAGCAAGATTAGCTGCCTGGCGGCTTTTTTCTGGTAAAGGCAAGGGCTCACCGGAGAACAGCATTTCAATAGAAGGGAACAGGGTGTCAATTGTGGATCGATATAATTCAAGCAGCTTAAGCCGTTGGTCCCCGGCGATTTTCTGTCTGTTAATTGTCGCCAGACCATCGCGGATAGAGCGTGCAGCCTCAATAGCATTTGAAAGCGGCAGTGTATCAAGCCAATCCTGGACTTGCTTGGGGCGCGTTTCTACGGTTAAGTTTGCATTTTGGCCGATAATGGGTACGGCAAGTTTTAGCGGCATTTTATTAATTTATCATTTGAAATGGTCATTTCTTATGAATTTTAGAACATTTATGTTGCTAATGTAAAACATAATCTGAATAAAGAGGAAAATCACCTAACAAATTGATCGAGAATAGCAATCATGAAGATAATTAATTGGTTGGCGGACGTTTTTGGTTTCCTGATATTGTTAAATTATGTTCATGGGGTTTTATGCCGGAATAGGTGGTCGCTTTGGTTTGGCTGCTTATTAATTTTCGCAGCTGTGGTGGGGTATTTAAGGTTTCAAAAGAGTGAATAAGGTGTCAAAAACGCTAGGTTAAGTATTGATTTGGAGTGTACGAAGTGAAGATGATTAAACGTTTTTTTGAAAGTGCTTTGTAGAATAACCGGTTTATTGTAATTTTTGTCGTAATTTCCAGCATGGCTGCCGGCTTTTCCATAGATGGAATTGAAGCAGTCGCTGGATTTGCTTTATTTAGGAGTAAGTTTCGCATTGATCGGGCTCGCACTTTTTCGTTCACACGCGAGAGAGTCCCATGGGTGAATGGGAGCGCAATTAATGAAGAGCGCGGGGTAAATGTGAGCGAATAAAAGAACGGAGGTAAAAGTGAGAAGGTTTTATACTTCTCACGAGGTTTCCTTAGTCTATCTTGCCATCACGAGCTGCTTTCAGTACGAGTGCATCGAATGCTTCGCGACTCATCAGGTTATGTTCCGCAACAATGTCTCGAACGGGCTTGCCACTTTTTTCTGACTCTTTAGCGATCTCGGCAGCTTTTGTATAACCAATTTGTGGATTAAGCAATGTCGCCAATCCCACGCTGTCGTGGATGAAAGTGAAGCAGCGGTCACGATTCACGATAAGTCCCTTCAGGTTTTTATCGGTGGCGGCATTCATCGCGTTGGTCAACCAGTCCATCGCATCAAATAGCGCAGAACCCAACGCCGGCATCATTACGTTCAGTTCCAGTTGTCCGGCCTGGGTCATGTAAGCAACGGCCGCATCTTGTCCCATTACCTGATAGCAGACCTGATTCAACATTTCAAACATGACAGGATTGACTTTGCCGGGCATGATACTTGAACCGGGTTGTACAGGTGGTAACGTGATTTCACCCAGACCTGTGCGTGGACCCGAGGCGAGCAAACGAAGATCGTTACTGATGCGGGTTAATTCCAGTGCCAGACTACGAATTTGTCCTGAGAGAGTTTGTAAATCCAGCATGGACTGCATTTGTGCCGCCAGGTTGCTAGCCTGAATAGGTTCATTGGTGAGCTTGGCCAATTCTGCGGCTACCTTTTCTGGATAGTGAGGAGAGGTGTTCAAGCCAGTACCTGCAGCAGATCCACCTAAACCAATATCACATAACTGGCGGCGGGTGTCCGCAATATTCTGCTTCGCGCGGCGGAGCGACCAGGCATAGGCTGCGAACTCCCGGCCTATGGTGGTGGGGACGGCGTCTTGCAAATGTGTGCGGCCACTTTTGACAGTGTCTTGCTCGCGCAGGGCAATCTCGTCGAACGCCGCAGCCATATGCTCCACGGCCTGAGTGAGTCTTGGTAGTTTGGCCAGAACAGCAAGGCGAATTGCTGTGGGGATGGTATCGTTGGTGCTTTGCCCCATATTAACGTGATCGTTTGGATTGATCGGCGAATATTTACCCCGCTCTTCACCCAGTGCAACGTTGGCAATGTTAGCAATTACTTCATTGCTGTTCATGTTGTGACTGGTGCCGGCACCTGCTTGAAAACGGTCAACTACAAACTGATCCAGAAACTCACCCTTCAAGATGCGTTCACACGCAGAAACGATGGCATCGCGCTTGGATTCATCCAGCCAGTCCGGTTGGCAATTGGCAATAGCAGCAGCATATTTGATTTGTACGTGGGCTCGGATAAAATCACGATCGGGACCACGACCGGAAATGGGAAAATTTTCTACTGCGCGCGCGGTTTGAATGCCATACCATGCATCCTGGGGAACTTTAAACTCGCCTAGCGAGTCTTTCTCAATACGGTAAGCCATTTATTTACCTTGAATCAGAACGAAATGAAGAATTATAGCCTTCGTCACACGGCATATAAAATTTTTGAACAGTTAAGGAGTATTTTTTGTGTTGAAACATCGCATTGCATATTTGCTGATTTGCTTGAGTTTGCTTTCCCTTCCTGCATTTGCTGAAGGATTTTCTGTTACAGATGCAAAAGGGAAGGTGCATAATCTTTCTGATTACAAAGGTAAATGGGTTCTGGTGAATTTCTGGGCCACATGGTGCCCACCTTGTCTCGAAGAAATTCCGGACCTGATTGCGCTGCATGATGCGCATAAGGGAAAAGATTTGGAAGTGATAGGTATTGCAATGGATTATCAGAGTCCGAAATACGTGGTGGAGTTCGCTGATAGTATGTTCGTGACTTACCCAATTGTGCTGGGAAACTCTAAAATAGCAGCACAGATTGGTTCAATTCAGGGATTGCCAACGACTTATCTATTTAATCCTGAAGGAAAAATGGTGGCGCATAATGTAGGTGCATTGACACGTAAAGCAGTGGAAAGCTATATTGCAGCAAAGAACAAAAAATAATAATGATGAGATTGAACAGGAGGCAGGGATGAAGCAATTTATTGCAGGGTTGATGTTGCTTATGATCGCAATACCGAGTTTTGCTGAAATTCGGGATGTGGATCAGTATTTCTTTGATTCTAAACTCGGCGACTTTCGCAATGAATTGGTGACAGCGAAGAAAGAGGGAAAAAAAGGAATTTTGCTCATGTTCGAGTTGGACGACTGCCCTTTTTGCCATCGCATGAAGCAAACCATTCTGAATCAATCTGAAGTGCAGGAATATTACCGTAAAAATTTTCTGATTTTTACAGTTGATACCAAAGGGGATAACCCAATGGTCGATTTTAAAGGGAAGGAAACCACTGAAAAGTTATTTTCCGTGGAAAACCGGGTAAGGGCCACACCGGTTTTTGCCTTTTTTGATCTTGAAGGCAACGAGATGAAACGCTTCACTGGCGCCGCCAAAGATACGAATGAGTTTTTGCAATTCGGACATTATGTGGTGGAAGGCGCTTATAAAACCATGACATTCGCAAAATTCAAACAACAGGGTGGGCAATGAAAGATGCCCATAGGAAGTCACGTGTTGGGCATGGGTTAATCAGTTTTTTCTTTGTTTTTTCTTCGGCTATAGCGGCAGAACCAGGTAAGAGACTTACTTTTAATGAAGCGCTGGCAACAGTTGAATCTGCTCATCCAGATTTGTTAATGATGCAAGCCGAGCGCGATATTGCTTTGGCAGATCAGGGAATTGCAGCGTCGCGTTCGGATACCAGTGTTAATCTTGAAGGTATCTTGCGCAGTGGCAGGCCTACAGCTGGGAACCATGATTTTACCAGCGATAACAGCTTGCGTCTGACTGCCCGCAAAACGCTGTATGATTTTGGCCGGACGAGTGCGGCCGAGTCGGCTGCAAAATCAGAAGTCAATGCGCGTGACGCAGAGTTGATAGGAACACGTGATAAGCGCACCCTTGAAATCATGGCGCGTTATTTTGATGTGCTGATTGCCGATATGCAGTTCACCGCAGACAACGAGTTCATGGCGGTTGCGTATGTCACTTTTGATCAGGGAAAAGATCGGCTGGCCGTCGGCCAAATCTCTTCTATTGAACTGGCCGATCTGGAGTCGCGCTTTCAGGAAACATCTTTGCGGCGCAATGCCAGCGAACAGCGACAGCGTATTACCCGTGCATTGCTGGCTAACGCGCTGAACCGCCCGGGCAATCTGCCAAGCGATATAGAAGATCCTGCTCTGCCAGGCAATCAACGAGTACTTCCGGAATACGAATCCCTGATATCCAGTATGTTGCTGAACAATGCACGGCTGAAAGCAAATATTGAATCTTTGGCGGCCTCACAGAAGCGGCTGGAGTTTGTGCGCGCAGATAAAGGACCAATGCTGGATGCCGAAGTGCAAGCAGCAGATTACAGTCGAAGCGCCTCTACCAGAGACAGTTTGAGCGCAGGCGTTATTTTAACTTGGCCAATTTATCAGGGAAATCGGGTTGATGCACGGATTGCCCGTGAACAAGCACAGTTTCAGAAACTTCAGGCGGGTAATGAAAAGCTGAAGATGGAATTAACGCAAGCACTTTTGGAGACCTATCTTGAGATCGGGCAGCTGCAACGGTCTGGCCGGAGTGCTGCCAAAAAACAAGCAGAGTTTCGCGATTTGGTTCTTGAAAAAAGTCGGGGACAATATGAAGTTGAGCTGAAAACCAACTTGGGTACTTCCATGGCAGAAACTGTGGAAGCGACTCTGCGTACCCGAAAAAATGAATATCACTTAGCGCTCGCTTTTGCACGTCTGGAGGCATTGCTTGGTGCGCCATTGATTACGCAGGACAAGATTAAACAATGAAGATGAGTTGCATTAAAGGGAAAATGGAATGAATAAATGGCTAGGTATGCTCTTATGCACAATTTTTTCGGAAGTGATCTGGGCGGCCGATATTCCTGCGGTATTACAGTGGTCTCACCGGGTAGAAATTTCTGCACCTGTATCTGGTGTGGTGCAATCGGTTCATGTGGATGCAGGTGACCATGTGAATAAAGGGCAGGTACTGTTGGCTCTGGACAGTGCAACATATCAATCCATGGTAGCGGAAAGTCAGGCTGCCATGACAAGGTTGAGTGAGGAGTTCGCCGAGGCCAAACGCGATAGAGATCGCGTTCAGGAGTTGTATAACCGGACGGTGATATCAACAACAGAACTGGATCAGGCCAAGCTTCGATATGCCAAAGCGCAGTCTATGCTTGCTGAGGCGCGCGCACGCTTGAATCAAAACAGAAAGTTTTTGAATGACGCTACTGTACGGGCACCCTATGACGCGGTAGTAGTGGCCCGGCAGGTTGAGCCAGGGATGACGGTTGCAACCGGTATACAGCCGCAAACACTGATGGTATTGGCTAAATCAGGAGAAATGCTGGCAGAGTCGAAGTTATCCGGTGCTCAGATCGAGAAACTGAAAGTAGGGCAAAGTGTTACGGTTTCAGTGGGTAATCAGCGTTTCTCAGGTAAAGTAAAGCTACTTGGGCTGGAACCGGTCAAAATCAAGGATGAGTCAGCTGTTTACCCTGTAGGTGTGGTATTTCCCATCACTGAACAGTTACGCGCAGGTACATCTGCTACGGTTAACTTTCCCTGAACTTCCTGCCGTCAGCCAGGCGTATTGATCGTATTTTGGGCCGTTTTGCTGGGGGCCTGAAATGCCCAGTGGTTGCGCCAGGCACCTACCACCATATTGGGGTACTCAGCTTTCCCAAGGCTTCCGTTATAACGTCCCAGCGCCCGAAACAGGTCGCCTTTTTCCCGGTCGAGATAAAACCGTAAAATGGTACAGCCAAAGCGTAAGTTTGTGCGCATGTCGAACAGGTTGTCACCTTTGTTGCCAATTTCCTTTAACCAGAACGGCATGACTTGCATGTAGCCACGTGCCCCGGCACTGGAAATCGCGTATTTCTTGAACCCGCTTTCTACCTGAGTTAATCCCAGTACCAACTGAGGGTCGAGCCCTGCGCGGGTAGCTTCATAATGTAATGTTTTCAGAAACAATACACGCATGAATTCATCTGGAATGCGTTTTTGCATACGTTGCGACATTTCTGAAATCCAGGCATGGGCATCTGATTCATTGGCGAATGCAAGCCGCATGCTTGAAGTGTCACCTACGGCTTTGCGTAAAGTGGATTTAGCGCTATTATCCAGCTTTTCATAGGCTTGTGCGCCTGCTTGTGCAGCAGACGGTAGTGCCAGCAATAGTAGTGCAATTATTTTGTACATAATTTTAATTGTATGAAATCTAGCGCGTTTTGCAAAGGCACAATTTGCGCTTCTGCATCACAGCGACCTTGATATTCAATCTGATTTTCCTTTAAACCGCGTTCTCCAATCACTATGCGGTGAGGAATGCCAATGAGCTCCATGTCAGCAAACATCACCCCTGGGCGCTCATCCCGATTGTCCAGCAGCACTTCAATTCCTGCAGTTTGCAGTTTGGTATAAAGTTTTTCGACTTCGTCTTTGACCAATTCGCTTTTTTTCATGCCAATTGGCACAATGACTAATTCAAAAGGTGCCATGGCAGGTGGGAAAATAATGCCGCGCTCGTCATTTCCCTGCTCAATAGCGGCACCAATAATGCGTGATACGCCTATGCCATAACAGCCCATTTCCATGACTTGCGATTTGCCGGTCTCATCCAGGAAAGTGGCTTTCATCGCTTCGGCGTATTTGGTACGCAACTGAAAAATGTGTCCCACTTCAATACCCCGGCAAATTTCCAGCTTACCTTTTCCATCCGGGCTTGGGTCACCTTCTACAGCGTTACGAATATCTGCTATTTCAATTTCGGGCAGATCCCGTCCGAAATTGACCCCGGTCAAGTGGAAGCCATCTTCATTGGCACCGCACACAAAATCACTCATGACGGATACAGCGCGGTCAGCAATGACAGGCATGTTGAGACCAACAGGACCTAGTGAACCAACACCGCATTGTGCTACTTCACGAATCCGTGCGTCGGATGCAAATCCTTTAAAAGCGGTAATCTGTGCTAATTTTCCGGCTTTAACTTCGTTTAGTTCATGATCGCCACGCAGTAACAGCGCAACCAGACCATGTTCACCTTCTACAATAAGAGTCTTAACGGTCTGATCAGATGAAACTTTAAGAAAGGATGTGATTTCATCAATAGTATGCTGTCCAGGAGTGGCGATTTTCTGCATGGTTTGCGCAGGTTCAGCACGCTGGGTTGTTGGAGCCAGCGCCTCGGCTAATTCCACATTGGCAGCGAATTGAGAATCTGGACAAAAGGCGATGGCATCTTCGCCAGAATCAGCCAGAACATGGAATTCATGAGAGCCGGTTCCACCGATAGCGCCTGTATCTGCTGCCACAGCACGGAATTTTAATCCCAGACGCGTAAAAATACGGCTGTAGGCGTCGTACATGACTTGGTAAGTTTGTTCCAGGCTTTCAAAGTTGGCATGAAAAGAATAGGCGTCTTTCATCATGAATTCGCGGGCACGCATTACGCCAAAACGGGGGCGGATCTCATCCCGAAATTTGGTTTGAACCTGATAAAAACTAACCGGTAACTGTCGATAGCTCTTGATTTCTCTGCGCGCCACATCGGTGATGACTTCTTCATGGGTGGGGCCAAAGCAGAAATCACGTTCGTGACGGTCTTTTATTTTCAGCATCTGCGGACCAAAGACTTCCCAGCGTCCGGTTTCCTGCCATAATTCTGCCGGTTGAACCGCCGGCATCAGTAGTTCTATGCCGCCGCTCTTGTTCATTTCCTCGCGTACAATGGCCTCTACTTTACGCAATACGCGCAGTCCGAGTGGCATCCAGGTGTAAAGCCCTGATCCCAGGCGCCGTATCAATCCTGCGCGGAGCATTAGTTTGTGGCTGGTCAATTCAGCTTCGGATGGAGCTTCTTTCAAAGTCGAGATGAAAAATTGCGATACGCGCATGACAGGCTTCCGGAAACAGAAAATCGGTTATTTTACAGGGATTAATGATTTCATGGAATGTAATGCTAATTTATTCCCTTGGATAATTCTTTGCACGGGTGCATTGGGGCAAAAGCGGCTAAATAAATATTTTTTTGCGTAATCGGGCCGGTTTGCGGTAAAAAGTACATTTTGCCTGACGGAAAATAAATGGGTTTCTTTGCAAAGTGGCGCATCCACAAAACAGTACGCGATAGCAGTGTTGTGGATGTCAGTGAGCAGGAAGGTGTGCGCTCACTGCATATGGGGAGTGACACTGTGCATAGTGCCATGCGCATTCGTGCGCCCAATTATCTGGAGTTGGCCTATACCCGTAGCATGATGGCTTTCCTGCTATTTATGCCTGATCCGGAAAAGGTTTTGATGATCGGGCTCGGGGGTGGTTCGTTGCTCAAATTTATTCATCATTATATGCCTGCGGTAAAATCCACTGTGGTGGAAATTAACCCCCAAGTGTTTACAGTTGCTCAGTCCCATTTTGCAGTGCCTTCCGAAGATGATCGTTTCAAACTTGAAATAGCTGATGGCAGTGAATATGTACCTGCTCATCCGGCTTCTGCGGATGTGATCATGCTGGATGGCTATGATGAAAACTGCCTGGTGGAATCACTAGCCACGCAAGCTTTTTATGATAGTTGTGCGGATGGATTGACTGACAATGGGATTTTGGTCGTGAATCTTTGGGGCAGCGATATGATGAATTTTGATGCCTACCTGAAACGGATTGAAACCAGCTTTGATGGACTGGTGTTATGTCTTCCGGCAGAAAGACGGGGAAATATCATTGTATTTGCGTTCAAGAAAAGTCCTGGTTCTCCCCGCTGGGCGGATTTGCGTGATAAGGCAAAAATTCTTGAGTCGCGATACAAAATGGAGTTTCTTAAATTTGTAGAAGGGATTAAAGATACAAATCTGCATTCAGAAAAACGTTTGCTGCTTTAGGTATTAAAACAGTTACTTGATTAATGCTGTTTGGCCAGCTCTCTGCCTGTATTGCGCTTCTCTTGGGCCTTTTTTTGCTGCCCGGCTCACGAGTGGATCTTCATCCTGTAATAACTGCAGTTTTTGCGCTTCTGAAATAAGCGGATTACGCGCAATAAAATAACGTACATTGGGATCTCGGTCATTCACGCAACGCGCGACTACTTGAGGTGAAAGATCCTGTCGTTTTGCCAGGCAGAGTCGAATGACATGATCCTGGTCCTCTATCAGTGCACTTACTTCGTCCTGTGTTAAATCCGCACGTCTGGCAAAATAACATTTCACGACCATCCACTGCTCTCTAACCATAAAAGGTCGATAAGTTACAGGCAAGTCATTGCTTAGTGCCAATTCTAGTCTCTCTTCAAGTGGAAGCGATTTATATTGTTTTTCCAGGGTATCCATGTGGCAAATTATACGTCAATCCTTCAGGATTGAAATTATTGCAAAAGAGCGCTTTTTTATTGGCTAAATATAAAGTTGATGGCAGTTCGGCTTTAATGCTTTATATAAGGGACGAAATGTGGAAGAATTGAGGTAATTTATGATATTTGCAGTGGTGATTTAAATGATTGATCGGGACGGTTACCGCCCCAACGTTGGCATTATTCTGTGCAATGCGCACAATGATGTGTTTTGGGGCAAGCGTATTAAAGAACATTCCTGGCAATTTCCTCAAGGGGGAATAAAAGCTGGTGAGACGCCGGAACAGGCGATGTATCGGGAGTTGCATGAAGAAGTGGGCTTGCATCCTGATCATGTCATGATCCTTGGGCGGACCAAAGGCTGGTTGCGATATGACGTTCCTTCGCACTGGGTTAAGCGGGAATGGCGAGGCAGTTACAGAGGGCAGAAGCAGATATGGTTTTTGCTGAGACTGGTAGGCAAGGATTGCGATGTCTGTTTGCGCGCGAGCACTCATCCTGAGTTTGATGCCTGGCGTTGGAATAATTACTGGGTATCTCTGGATTCGGTGATTGAGTTCAAGCGCAATGTTTATCGTCAGGCATTAAATGAATTAGCCAGATTTTTAAACAAAAACTAGCACCCCCCCTGCAAAAGAGCAGGGGCGGAGCGCCGTATGGGAGGTGGATCAACCGCTACCTCAAACAAGTGACAGGTTGCGCCAAGTTGTTTTTTGGTACGCAGTACAGGATGTTCGCGTGTAACCCGCTACGTACCATACGTTCAAAGCTAATAGGCCGGGAAGAATTCGGCCAGTCCTTTTGCCCTGAATGCGGATCAGTGATCCAGATATTTCCTGTCCTGATGCTTGAACCAGTATGCCACCCAGAAACCGACAACAACAATTGCGCCGACTATGGTAAGAACAGACATAATACCTATGCTCGATCCAAAAAGAATTTTTAGCATGATCCACTCCTTTCATAAAAAGATAATCAGGTCCTATTATAGCAATTAATATTTTTTTGACCAGTGTTTAACCTTACTTTTTTATAGCAAATGAAAAAATTATTGGAAGTATTTGATCGCAGTGTGTTTTATCTGGAAGGGACGAGGCCGGCAGTTTTCCTGCTTGCTGACAAGGAAGGAGGAGGAATTTTAATTAATACCCCTGCCTTTTCCCGTGAATTGCTCGAAAAGATCAACGCAGTCATGCCTCTTAAATTTATTTTTTATCCTAGCTATTTCGGGGCGCAGGATGTTGAAATGTGGCGTAGCAAAAGCGGTGCACAGACTATTACGTATGGACACGAAGCTAAAAAAATCAATGGGGTGATTGATTTGGCCCTGGATCGTGAAAACCGTTTTTCCCGCACGATTGATTTTTTGCCCATGTCTGGAAGAACGGAAAGTGCCTGTGCTTTACGCTGTAAAAACAAACCCGGGATGGTTTTCTTTGGCCCTATTCTAGAGTGTGATGAGTCCGGATGGCCAACCCTGATCCAGCATGAAGATGATTATTCTTTTGAAAATCGCCTGTTTGGTTCATTGGGATTGAAGGATATCAAGTTTGATTATGCTTTTACCGATGATTTTGTGCCGGGTAAAAGTCAGTTTGGCCCTAAAGTAAGCGAATTCATACAAATCAATCTTGAGAAAGTGCTGGAGGAGTAAATCCTTGTTGATAAAGTGGGTCTAATTATCTATCAAATTATTTAATTAGCCCTGTTGTCTGGTTGGCGTAGTATGTTTATTACAAAGTAGTTAAATCAAAAACGCTGAGGAGAAACCCATGACAACATCTTTTATCCCCCTCACATCCATGCCCCTTGAAAGTGGTGTGTGCATTCACCGGCTTGATCGCTTGTTCAGCGATGTGGTGACAATGGTTGATCCTGCAATTGTAGTCATGACTGACCTCAGAAAAGTCAATGCAGTAACGATCGAAGCTGACGTTAGTATTGAAGCAGCAAGTAAACGAATGAAACAACGCGGTGTGCGACTGTTGCTGGTTGCAGACGATCATGATGTGATTATTGGTCTGATAACCTCAACTGACTTGCAGGGTGAGAAGCCTTTGCAATACATCCAGAAACATGGTGGAAAGCGCAGTGATGTTACTGTCGGGGATATTATGACTCCACAGCAAAATCTTGAAGTGTTATGTATGGCTGATGTTGATCGCTCAAAAGTCGGAAATGTGGTGGAAACGCTTAAAAAAACAGGTCGTCAGCATGCGTTGGTGGTTGACCGGTTAAATGCTAAACAGCCTCAGGTACTTCGTGGTATTTTTTCTGCATCGCAGATTGCCCGTCAACTGGATATGGAAATTCAGACTGGGGAAATTGCAAAAACATTTGCAGAAATTGAAACGTTATTGATGAGCAACTAACAGTTTGTAATCAGGAATTGCCATTCACTTTTAACCATAGTGGGTGGTAACTCCTCTGTCGTCTTGAAGCGATTCAACTCTCGTGATGCACTCAATGCAATTGAAATTTGCAATGAAAGTGCTATAGTGAATAACCGGCTGTTCTGGTTGTAAATTTTCTTTCTGCACTCACGGTTTTAATTAGAAGTTGTATATCAGCGGGGTGAGCGGAGAAATGATCCAGGAGAAGTTAGATGCTGGTCAAATACAAACAAACGCTTCCAGCAAAAGAGCTTCATCTCGAACCTTGTAAGCCATTGTGGCAAATCGTGCCCACTCGCGATGAAGATGGTCGTCCGCTTTGTGATTTTATGATGTTTATTCCTGGATTAAGGAAGAAATCTGCAATGCATATAGAATCGGTGTTTCGGCATATACAGGCAGTTCTGGAGCATTATCAGGAAGTTGTTTTTGCGAACGTAAATTTACCCATCAATGTCTTGTGGGTTTCACTTAAGCATCGTCCTGGTCTGATACTGGAAATTGCAGCGGCAATAAAACTGTTAGTACCTGAGGCGGTTTTGGTTGCGCAAAAACCGCAGAATTAGTGTTTCTGGTTACTCTTTCTGGTTCATAGCAGGTGGTGAAAAAAGGTTGACTTATCATAAAACGAATTCTAAACTATCTCTACAGTTTAGAATAAGTCTAATTACTGTATATGGTTAAATAAAGTTGTTGAATAGATGACCCATCGAAATAAAAGGAATTGGTATTGTTTTTGATACCAGTAATTTTGTTTTTATATTTTAATTTGTGGAGGTATATATGCAACTCAAAGGTTCCAAGACTGAAGATAATTTGAAAGCAGCATTTGCAGGTGAATCCCAGGCAAATCGACGTTACCTCTATTTCGCAGCAAAAGCAGACGTAGAAGGTCAGAATGATGTAGCAGCTGTATTCCGTTCTACTGCAGAAGGTGAAACTGGTCATGCCCATGGACATCTGGAATATCTGGAAGTGAGTGGCGATCCAGCTACAGGTTTGCCAATTGGACCAACTCGTGACAATTTGAAAGCCGCCATTGCTGGCGAGACTCATGAGTACACTGATATGTACCCGGGTATGGCCAAATCAGCGCGCGATGAAGGTTTTGAAGAAATTGCAGATTGGTTCGAGACGCTTGCTAAAGCTGAACGTTCCCATGCAAACCGCTTCCAGAAAGCTTTGGATGCGTTGGTAGAGTAACAATAGGTCAGCGTGAATATTGTGAGAGGCATGCAAGCAATTTGCACTGTCTCTCCTGATTCACGCTTCTTAAAAAAGCTTAAAAAACAAAGCGTGTTTTCCAAGGAAAATTTATGACCACGCGTGAAGGTAGTCTCGAAGCACCACAGCGTCACCCCATAGATTGGCAAAATCCAGAGTTTTATAATGAAGAATCTGTGTTTAAAGAACTGCACAGGGTCTATGATATTTGCCATGGTTGCCGTCGTTGCTTTAATTTATGTAATGCATTCCCTATGCTGTTTGATGCCGTGGATGAAAGTTCTACTGGCGAACTCGACAGCGTAGAAAACAAGGTACTGTGGGACGTGGTCGATCAGTGCTATCTGTGTGACATGTGCTTCATGACCAAATGTCCCTATGTGCCACCCCATGCGTTTAATCTGGATTTTCCGCATCTGATGCTGCGTGCAAAAGCGGTGAAATTCAAAAAAGGTGAAATTAATTTTCGCGATAAGTTGCTATCCAGTACCGATACACTGGGAAAACTGGCATCTATTCCGGTAGTGGTTCAAGTAGTCAATGCCGTGAACAAAACACCGGTTGCACGAAAGTTGATGGACAGCATGTTAGGGATTCATCAGGATAGAAAGCTGCCTGAATATGATAGTGCCAAATTTCGAAGTACTGCAGAGCTAAACGAATCGTTTGCAGTGAAAGACGGCGAGAATACCCCAGGGAAAGTAGCGATCTACGCAACTTGCTATATTAATTACAATGAACCGGGAATCGGTCACGACTTGCTGAAAATACTGGCACATAACGAAGTACCATCAAAACTGGTGGATAAAGAAGCCTGCTGCGGGATGCCAAAACTTGAATTAGGCGATCTGGAAGCAGTGGCGCATCTGAAAGAAAAAAACATACCGCATCTTGCAAAATTAGCACGTGAGGGCTATGCAATATTGACGGCAGTGCCTTCCTGTACCTTGATGTACAAGCAGGAATTGCCGCTTATGTTCCCGAATGACGCCGATGTGAAAGCGGTGGCAGAAGCCATGTTCGATCCATTTGAATACTTGATGCTCAGAAAAACAGATGGCTTGCTGAAAACTGACTTTAAACAGCCTTTAGGCAAGGTTTCGTACCATATTCCGTGTCATCTCCGCGTTCAGAATATGGGGCAGAAAACTCGTGAAATGTTGCAATTAATTCCAGATACCAAAGTGACCACAGTCGAGCGTTGTTCAGGTCACGATGGTACTTGGGGTGTGAAAAGTGAATATTTTGAACATTCAATGAAAATAGGTAAGCCGGTCTTCAAGCAGATGGCTGCATCCGACCCTGACTATATCAGCTCTGATTGTGCTATTGCAGGACGACATATTCAACAGGGAATGGGAGAAACGCGTGCAGAGAAACAACATCCATTGACGTTGCTGCGAATTGCGTATGGACTTTAAAAGGAAAAGAGAATGGCTAATGAAGGATATCACGAACCTTTAGAGAAACTTTCCGATGCAACTATGGATATGCATCGGGCAATTGTTTCACTCATGGAGGAACTGGAGGCGGTGGATTGGTATAACCAGCGTGTAGATGCCTGTGTGGATCCTGAACTGAAATCCATCCTTGCACATAACCGGGATGAAGAAAAGGAACATGCAGCAATGATGCTGGAGTGGATTCGTCGTCGTGATCCGGCTTTTGATCATGAATTAAGAGATGCGCTGTTCAAGGATGGTCCAATCACTGGGCAGCATAAATAATCAGGCAGTAAAGGTAAAAATGGCAAAAATAACACGTGATAGTTTGATGACGCTGGAAGCTTATGCGAAGGCACGTAATGATTTTCGGGCAAAAACGATCGCGCACAAAAAGGTGCGGACTGTTCATCTTGGGGATCATATCACCCTGATTTTTGAAGATGAGCAGACCATGCGCTACCAGGTACAGGAAATGCTGCGCGCGGAAAAAATATTCGAAGATGAAGGGATTCAGGAAGAAATGGATGCTTATAATCCGCTCATCCCAGATGGCAGTAACTGGAAAGCCACGATGATGATCGAATACGATAATGAAGCCGAGCGTAAAGTCATGTTGTCTAAATTGATTGGTGTCGAGGTAAAGGTCTGGGCAAAAGTAGACGACATGGAAAAGGTTTACCCTATTGCTGATGAGGACCTTGAGCGTGAGACAGAAGAAAAAACCTCAGCAGTTCATTTTTTGCGATTTGAATTATCGCAAGAAATGATAAAAGCGCTTAAAAATGGTGCGAAATTGGCTATGGGGGTGGATCATGCTGCCTATCAAACGGCTATGGAGCTAAGCCCCGAGGTTCGTAGCGCATTGGTAGCTGATTTTTCATAGCAAAATCATCTTGCTTTTGACTTTCTGAACATTCACTAGCTAGTGGCTGGTGAATGTTTCTCCCGTTTTTCCTATTATTTCCCAAAAGAATCTGATGTTTACTTATGTTCTGCAAATTAGTTGTCCAATGCATTTGCGGGTGGGTAATACTTGTCTCAAATATACTAATCCATGGAATTTCCTTATAATCTCCAGCTAAATCACAATTGGAATATTTTATGGTTCGCCGGCTAAGTGAGTTTTTGCTGGATTTGTATCGCGGTAGTCGTGAAATGCCCATCACCGTTTTTCAGGATTGGGCATTTGAACGACTCCAAGTTATTTTGCCTTTTGATTCGGGTATTTGGGCGGCAGGCTATCTGGATGGGGATGACCCTGTCATCCATAATTTACAGACCTATAAACAATCAAGAGACTTTGCTGAATCGTGGATGAGCTATAAAGATGAAGATCCATTACTCAGTAATATGATTGCGATGCCTGGAAAGGCAGTCAATGTTGCTACCCAGGCAGCGTATGGTGGACAGGCGTTCTATGATGATCATTATAAACCCAACGGAATTGCCCATATTCTTTGCACTGGTGAGTTGGACCCGCATACCGCGCTCTACAGTCTGATTTCGTTGCACCGTGAAAATGTTGCCGAGCCATTCAGCGAAGAAGAGCGCATCATTAAAGAAAGTTTAATGCCTCATTTGGTTGAGACCTATCGTTTGAATCGGATGAACTACATGGAGCAGGCTCGGCAGCCATCGGGTATGACCCACTACAGCGTAGGAGCTTCTGATGAGGGAGGGAGAATGCATCTGGTCGAACCCGCATTCACTAAACTGATACTGGATGAATGGCCGGGATGGCACGGACCCAAGCTGCCTGATAATCTCAGTAAATGCCTTATTACAGATGAAGGGCGTTTTTCTGGTGAAAAATCGATTATCAAATTTACCCGTTTAAACGACTTGTTTCTTCTGAGGGGAAGAAGCCGCTCTAATCTCGATAATTTAAGTGATCGGGAACGACAGATCGCTGAGCATTTTTCACTTGGACTGACTTATAAGCAAATTGCGCAAATGCTGCAAATTGCACCTTCGACTGTCAGAAATCATTTGAATGCGATTTATCTGAAATTAAGGGTAAACAATAAAACTGACATGGTGACTATCCTAAAAATGCTGGATTAATTTCAGTTACAGGGATAGTTTGTTTCACCCTGGGGCAATGCTTTCCCAGAGCAAAGCCATTTTCCCCTGCTGTTTTACTCGTGTATGATTGGCGCTATGAAAAATATTATTCTCTCTCTGCTTTTGTTGTTTCCGTTCGTTGCATGTGCCGCGCCTGAAAAGGAATGGACGAAATTTGATGTGGAATTTGACGAAGAAAAACCGTGGGTAGAATTGCAATCCCAGCTTCCTGCTTATCCTGCTGAAGGCGATTATTTGCCGTTTTATGTAAGTGCGGCGACGCCTAATCAATTTTACGTTGATCAAAAATCCATCAGCATTGGTGAGGATGGTGTGGTGCGTTACACATTGATAGTCAAGTCGCCTAGCGGTGCGCTTAACATCAGTTTTGAGGGTATGCGCTGTGCAACAGCGGAAAGAAAGCTTTATGCTTTTGGCAGGAGCGATGGCAGCTGGTCCAAGGCAAGAAATTCAAAATGGGAAGCGATCGCCTACAAGGATCGGAATCGTTATCATCACGTGTTGCATGATGATTTTTTCTGTAAGGGAAGCACGCCTGTGCTGTCGCCAGAAGTGGCAGTGAATGCTCTGAAAAGCGCGCCTCATCCCAAGTAATAAGTAGCCGCTATGGAAGCATTTTTTGATGCTTTCGTTACTTTAAAGTAAAACCAGATTGTCGCGGTGAATCAGCTCTGGTTCGTCCACATAGCCTAAAATGGCTTCAATCTCGGTGCTCGCATGACGTAATATTTTTTTGCTGTCAGTCGCATTGTAATTTACCAAGCCTCGGGCAATTTCGTTACCCTCAGCATCCACACAGGTCACTGCTTCACCACGCTCAAAGTTGCCTGAAAGCGCTTGTACCCCAATTGGCAGCAGGCTTTTTCCCTGTTCACGCAAGACGTGTATTGCACCCTGGTCCAGCACGAGTTTTCCTCTAACCTGCAGGTGATCGGCCAGCCATTTTTTCCGGGCATTGAGTGGTATCTTGTCGGCCATCAATTGCGTGCCAATGGCTTCGCCTTCTGCCAGCCTTAGCAAAACGTTCTGTTCGCGGCCGGAAACGATAATGGTGTGAGCGCCACTGCGCGCCGCACGTTTGGCAGCGAGTATTTTGGTCAACATACCGCCGCGTCCAATGCTGCTACCTGCACCTCCTGCCATTTTCTCCAATTGCAGATCACCGGCCTTGGCTTCTGTGACTAACGTGGCCTGTGGGTCTTTGCGTGGATCGGCAGTGAAGAGGCCAGCCTGGTCAGTAAGAATCACCAGCGCGTCCGCTTCAATGAGATTGGCTACCAAAGCACCGAGTGTGTCATTGTCACCGAAGCGAATTTCGTCGGTTACGACCGTATCGTTTTCATTAATAATAGGGATGACATTAAGCGTGAGCAGGGTGCGCAGCGTGGAAAGCGCATTCAGATAACGTTTTCGATCTGAAAGATCATCATGAGTGAGCAAAATTTGAGCGGCATGCAAATCATGTTTGCGGAAGCAGGATTCATACGCTTGTATCAGCCCCATTTGACCGACTGCCGCAGCTGCTTGCAGTTCATGTACAGCACTGGGACGTTTTTTCCAGTTCAGGCGCTGCATGCCTTCTGCTATAGCACCACTGGAAACCAGTACCACTTCCTTGCCCATTGCATTGAGTTTGGCGATTTGTTCCGCCCATTGCGCGAGCGCAGCATGATCAAGCCCCCGTCCGTCATTGGTGACCAGGCTGCTTCCGACCTTGACGACCAGACGTTTGGCATTAGCTAAAACAGAATTCATGGATATAGGCACCACGGAGGTGATTTTAAATATTACTCTTCAGTTTGTATGTCAAGGTTATCTGGTTCTTCATCATCTGGCGCATCTTCTTTTCTGGTTTGTTCCAGATGCTCCATGATTGCATAGGTTAACTCTTTACAACCATCACCCGTGAGTGCTGAAATGATAAAGCTTTTTCCTTCCCAGCCATACTCTTTCAGAAAGTTTTTCAGGGTTGCTTCCCGTTCATCTGATGGAAGCATATCCATTTTATTTAAAATGAGCCAGCGTGGCTTCTGGTATAGCGTTTCATCATATTTACGCAGTTCTTCCACAATTGCCTTGGCTTCCCTGACCGGATCGGTGATCCCGTCCATCGGTGCAATATCTACTATATGGAGCAGGAGTCGGGTGCGTGCCAGGTGACGCAAAAAACGATGACCTAATCCGGCTCCCTCGGCAGCACCTTCAATCAAGCCGGGGATGTCGGCAATTACAAAACTGCGATTGTGGTCTACGCGCACCACCCCTAAATTGGGGTGCAGGGTCGTAAAAGGGTAATCAGCTACTTTAGGCTTCGCAGCAGAAACAGCGCGAATGAATGTGGACTTTCCTGCGTTAGGCATGCCCAGCAGACCTACGTCCGCTAATACTTTTAATTCTAGCTTCAGTTCACGGTGCACCCCTTCTTCTCCCGGCGTACATTGCCGAGGTGAACGATTGACGCTGGATTTGAAATGCAGGTTGCCTAATCCACCTTTACCGCCTTGTGCTAACAGTGCAGTTTTTCCATCATGGGAAAGATCCGCAATCAGCTCTCCGGTTTCAAAATCACTGATAACTGTGCCAACTGGCATGCGCAATACAATATCTTCAGCACATTTGCCATAGCAGTCGCTACCGCGTCCACCTTCGCCATTTTTGGCGCGGTGCACTCGGGCATACCTGAAGTCAACCAGCGTATTGATATTACGGTCTGCAATGGCAAAAACACTGCCACCTTTTCCGCCATCACCGCCATCAGGGCCGCCTTTCGGAATATATTTTTCACGCCGGAAACTGGCGGAGCCATTGCCGCCATTGCCGGCAATGACTTCGATTTTTGTTTCGTCTATAAACTTCATGAGGACCCTGTTGCAAAAACAAAAAAAGCCCTATCAGCTGATAGGGCTTGATGTACTACAAGAAACTGCTTTAGGCCGGGATGACGCTAACGGTCTTGCGTTTCAATGCACCTTTAATAGTAAAGGCGACAGTACCTTCAACCTTGGCAAACAAGGTATGATCTTTGCCCATGCCTACGTTTTCACCAGCGTGCATCGCGGTGCCACGTTGACGAACAATGATACTGCCAGCGGAGATTAACTCGCCGCCATAACGCTTAACACCAAGGCGTTTTGCGTGGGAGTCGCGGCCGTTACGTGAACTACCGCCTGCTTTTTTATGTGCCATGACTAATGCTCCTTACTTTACTTTGCAGCGAAATCGCCGATCTGGATTTCGGTATAGTTCTGACGATGGCCCTGATGCTTCTGATAATGCTTACGACGACGCATTTTGAAGATCTTGATCTTTTCGCCACGGCCATGAGAAACAATTGTGGCCTTGATTGTTGCGCCTTCTACTAAAGGCGCGCCTACATTTACCGTTTCACCATCAGCTATCATCAACACTTGATCAAGTACGATTTCGCTTCCGATGTCTGCAGGTATCTGTTCTACTTTTAATTTTTCGCCGGGAACAACGCGGTACTGCTTGCCGCCGGTTTTTATGACCGCATACATAGTGAAAACTCCAATACTAAAAAGCAACTACGAGAAACGCGAGATTATACATAAAATCAAAACATTCGTCAAAGTAATTGCACTCGTGGATAATAGTAGCATTATTGGGCTTTTATGTAACAAGACTTGACATGTAATTGCTGTCATTCTTACTATTCTTCTTTTTTTGCGTGGTCGTATTTGTGTCAATCGACGTTATTCAAAATTATATAGAACAAGATATGCGCGCGGTTGACGAAGTGATCCGCAAGCGTCTTTATTCTGATGTGGTACTGATTCGCCAGGTAAGCGAGTACATTATTAATAGCGGGGGCAAGCGTTTGCGGCCTGCGCTTGTCCTTTTGTCCGCAGGCGCTTTTGCTTATGAGGGGCGTGACCATCATGAGCTGGCTGCAGTGGTTGAATTTATTCATACCGCAACCTTGCTGCACGATGATGTGGTGGATGAATCTTCATTAAGGAGAGGGCATGCGACAGCTAATTCACTCTTTGGTAATGCTGCTAGCGTGCTGGTGGGTGATTTTTTATATTCTCGTGCCTTCCAGATGATGGTAGGCGTCAAGAGCATGCGTGTGATGGAAGTGCTGTCAGATGCGACGAACATTATTGCCGAAGGTGAAGTGCTGCAATTATTGAATTGTCACGATGCGGATATAGATGAAGCACGTTATTTGCAGGTGATCCGATATAAAACGGCTAAATTGTTTGAAGCAGCCACACGTCTTGGCGCAATTCTTGCAAAAGCCTCTGAAAAAGATGAAGCGGGTGTAGCTGAATATGGTATGCGTCTGGGTACAGCATTTCAATTGATCGATGATGTACTGGATTATTCGGGCGATAATGAAGAGACCGGCAAAAATGTAGGTGATGATCTGGCTGAAGGTAAGCCCACACTGCCGTTAATTTATGCCATGAAAAACGGAAACCCTCAGCAAGTGGCTATTATCCGGTCAGCTATTGAACATGGGGGATTGCAAGATTTGCAGCAAGTGCTTCTGACTGTTCAGGCAACCGGTGCGCTGGTATACGCTCGCAATCAGGCACGGCAGGAAGCAGATGCAGCTTGCGCGGCTATCGCGCATTTACCTGATTCAGTATATAAGGATTCCTTGCTGAAACTGGCTGATTTTGCTGTTACGCGAAAATTTTAAGCCGTTCAATGCCAGGCGTATTGTGGAATAACTCCCTCGCCTGGCAGTTTGCGTGGTTTTTAGCCAGGTATGAGTAATCGAACCCGCGTATTACCTTTTTTTAAAATCTCATGAAGAGCAGATTTTCTTCTGAAAATCGAGCCTCACCGATTTCTCCTTCACTGTTAAACGCGCTTTCCTTTGCCTGGAAACATATTAGCTATCAAGGTTTTTGGATCAGATCATGACAAAATGCGAGTAACAAGTGATAATGTTGTGATGAAGTTGTTCAAGTAAATAATTTGCATTAACTATTTTTTTCAAATGCTTAACGAGTTGTTTGGGAAATGATGGCAAATGTTGGTGGATTTAAAGGTGTGTCGGTTTGAAGTTTTGACACACTTTTGGTCGTCATGGTGATATTGGCCGTATTTAAGGGAGTAGAAGAAGTCTTGGGTAAACTATTATTGCTGGTCGTCATCGCTTTGGTTATATATGGGCTGCTTAAAAGCTACAGTAGAAAAATGAATAATCCGCCTTCAACCAAGGTTGACGGCGCAGAAGACATGGTGAGATGTGCTCAGTGTGGCGTGCATCAGCCTAAGAGCGAGAGCATACTGAGCGAAGGAAAATTTTATTGTAGCGATGAACATCGCAAACTACATCAGAAATAATGGCTGCATGTCTGTCTTTCTCGCTATCGCATCCATTTTGAGTCAAATCAAATTGCAGAAATACAGGATTTCCTGTGACACATTTTTCTATAAGTCCACAGGCGGCTAGTTCGTTATGTGGCGGCCTTCATTGAATTTTAAAATTCGGGAAAGCGATATGCCTGATCACTACTGGCGATCGCTGCACTACTACAATTTATACAGACTGGTAATCGGCGGCGTTTTTTCTGTATCGTTTGTGCTATTCGGCGCAACTCTCTCCTTTGGTGAGGAATCCCCTTTATTATTTTTCCTCACCAGTATCTTTTACGTAGCTATTTGCGTTGTTTCAATTATTACCATCAGTTTGCGTTGGCCTGGTTTTAAGTATCAACTGGCCTTTCAGGTTGTGAGTGATATTGTTCTGATAGTTGCACTGATGCATGCAAGTGGTGGTGAAAAAAGCGGTTTGGGATTGTTGCTGGTGGCCTCACTCGCTGCTGGCAGCCTGATTAGCCGCGGGAAGATGGCGCTGTTTTTTGCGGCATTTGCAACGATAGTGGTGTTGCTTGAGCAACTCCACCGCGTATTGTTCTTGAACGATAGTTCAAGTGATTTCCTGCACAGCGGCTTACTCAGCATCAGTTTTTTTGCAACCGCATGGCTGGCCAGGACATTGGCTAAATATGCGACTGCCAGTGAAGATCTTGCAAAGCAGCGTGGTATTGATTTGGCCAACCTGGCACAAGTCAATCAGCTGGTGATTCAGGATATGCAGGATGGGGTGCTGGTGGTAGATGAAAACGGCATCATCAGGCAAAGTAATACACAAGCAGAAAAGATGCTGGGGGTTGTGATTCATAAACAGCGTGATCTGGATCTGGCAGATTATTCTCCCCCTTTAGCGGCCTATTTCAGGCATTGGTGTGAAGATCATGAAGCTGTTTTTGAGCCATTGCGCATTCAGGCTAATGGTAAGCAGATCAAGGTGCGATTTGTCCCTCTGGGCGGAGAAAAAACCATTGGTGCACTGATCTTTCTTGAGAATGTGAGCATCATGCAAGCGCAAGCCCAGCAAATCAAGCTCGCTGCATTGGGCCGGCTGACAGCAAACATTGCCCATGAAATCCGTAATCCTCTTTCAGCTATTGGCCATGCTACGCAGTTGCTGCAAGAAGAAGAGGGGATGGACAAAACTCAGAGTCGGATGTTGCAGATTATTCGGGATAATACTTTCCGTCTGGACAGAATGGTGCAGGATGTTTTACAGCTGAATCGCCGTGACCGGGCTGAGATTGAGCAAATTCCGGCTGAAAATTTTTTACGAAGTTTTGTAGAAGACTTCTGCCAGGTTGAGAAAATTCCGTCTGCGGCTATTTCACTGGAAATTGACTCTGATCAGACTATTTGTTTTGACCGGTCTCATTTGAATCAGGTACTGTGGAATCTTTGTCGAAATGCTTGGCGACATTGCCAGAAGCAAGATGCAAGTATACGGCTTTGCGTTACGGAAGCGCATATCGAGAACATTATCCAGCTAGATGTGATAGATGATGGCGCAGGCGTTAGTGTTGAAATGCAGCCACAGCTTTTTGAACCTTTTTCCACAACTGAAAATCAGGGCACAGGTCTGGGGTTGTATATAGCCAAGGAAATTTGCGAGGCAAATGGCGCCTCGCTGGATTACATCGAGGTGGCGCCGGGTGGGCAATTCAGAATTTGCTGTAAGGGAGGCACATGTTAAAGCATAAGAAACAGGTTGAGGGAGGTCTGAAGTGACAACACCTACCGCATTAATCGTGGATGATGAAGCCGATATTCTGGAGCTTCTCGAATTAACCTTGCTACGCATGGGACTGGATGTAGAGCGTGCCATGACGGTGAAAGAGGCGCTGACGCGCCTGCAAACGAAAAACTATCAGCTCTGTTTGACTGATATGCGTTTGCCAGATGGCGTTGGTCTGGAAGTGGTCAAATATATCGGCAGTCATTGTCCGGATACGCCAGTAGCAGTAATAACGGCTTATGGCAGTACAGAAAATGCAGTTGAAGCATTAAAATCCGGTGCGTTTGACTATATCAGCAAGCCGGTATCGCTGGAGCAGCTCCGTGCCGTCGTAAAATCCGCAATCAGTTTGCCGGAAACAAAATCAACAAAGCAGTCCGTTGAAGATAGCACTTTGCTGGGGGATTCGGCCGCGATCAAGCATGTCAGATCGTTAATAGAAAAGTTGGCGCGAAGCCAGGCCCCGGTCTATATCACGGGGGAGTCCGGCAGTGGTAAAGAGCTGGCGGCACGATTGATACATGAAAAAGGGGGGCGGCATGATAAGCCCTTTGTGCCGGTAAACTGTGGCGCCATCCCGGAAAACCTGATGGAAAGCGAGTTTTTTGGGTATAAGAAAGGGGCGTTTACCGGGGCAGACCAGGATCGGGACGGCTTCTTTCAGGCAGCAAATGGTGGTACGTTATTTCTGGACGAAGTGGCAGACTTGCCGTTGGTCATGCAGGTTAAGCTATTGCGTGCTATCCAGGAAAAGAAAGTGCGCAAAGTGGGGGCCAATCAGGAAGACCCCGTTGATATCCGGATTATCAGTGCAACCCATCAGAACCTGGCAGCATGCGTGGAAAGCGGGAAATTCCGTCAGGATTTGTATTATCGGCTCAATGTGATTGAGCTCAGAATGCCTTCATTGCGTGAAATGAGTGATGATGTGCCGTCTATCGCCAAAGCAATACTGGTTCGGCTGGCGAAGGAAATCGGAGTGGCTGCATCCGAACTCATGCCGGAAGCAGTTGCGGCCTTGAAAAAATATGATTTTCCCGGGAATGTGCGCGAACTGGAAAATATACTGGAGCGTGCGCTCGCATTATGTGGTGATTCCAAAATCAGCGAAGAAGATCTTTATCTCACGCCGCAAGCAGAAACCACATCCATCGCGCCCGACCCCAATGGTAAATGGCCATTGCCTGATTATCTTGATCGCGTAGAAAAAGAAGCCATCATGGAAGCGCTGGAAAAAACCCGCTATAACAAAACAGCGGCAGCTAAATTGCTGGGCATTACCTTCCGGGCTTTGCGATATCGTCTGGATCGGTTGGGGATTGATTAGATCGTAGGTTGGGGAAAGCGCGGTGAGTGAATGCAACTGTTTTTATAACCGCAGAGGCGCGAAGGCGCTGAGGTAAAAAACATCGCATTGCGATGTTTCAGCGTTATTTTGTTGATCGGGATACTGTCTCTGCAAAAACAATACACCACGCTTTTCTCCGCGCCTCAGCGTCTCTGCAGTTAACTGCTGGGATAAATACAAGTAAATTGTTTTTTCTGCAGGTGCCTAGCTCAATACGATTGTCAGATAGGTAATATACAACACCCCGTTCATAATCAGATGCCAGACCTTTAACTGACCGCGCATCAGCATCAGTCTTAACCAGAGTGTGGCCACAAGCGTAATCACTATGCCAGCCAGCACCTCTTTTTGTGGTGCCCATGGCGTTAACATGATGCCAATAGCAGGTAGCAGTGTGCCCTGAAATACCATTGCACCTGTGATGTTGCCGAAAGCGAGGGTATCTTTTCGTTTGCGTATCCACAAAATACTGTTCACCTTTTCAGGCAACTCAGTGGCGATAGGAATAATCAGTAATGAAAGTAGTAATGCTGAGATGCCAAGCATTGGAGCTGCGTGTTCTACGCCGTGAATAAATCCTTTTGCGCCACCCACCAGAAGTGCCAGCCCTAACGCAAGTTGAAATATAATCACCGGCATGTTTTCAGGTAAACCTATGCGCGCGAGAAACATCTTTTCATCTGCAGAGGTGGCATGCCCATCATTGACCAGAGCAGCAGAGGCGCGCAGGGTGAGCATGATATAGATGAAATAAATGAATATCATGGAAAAGGCCATCGTGGCACGAATGGCAGGCGTTTCATGGGGAATAAACAGTGCTACGGCTGAAATGGAAAAGGCCAGAAGAAAAAAATTCAGATCACGTGTAAATCCGGTTATTTCAGGTGTGAAGTGACCTTGAAGACCACGTTTTTTTACGACAGCCAGTACCAGCAGAAACAAAGAGAGGGTTGAAAGCATGAGGGGTGCCCCGAGAATTGCACCCACGCCAATTTCTTCGTTCAGTTGCGCATTTTGCGTGCCAGCAAATATTGCCAGCAATGGCACCAGCGTTTCAGGCATCGCGGTGCCGACTGCAGCAAACAATGAGCCGGTTACACCTTCAGAAATTTTCAGCTTCTCGCCAAGATGCTCCAAGGCGTTTGTAAATATTTCTGCTGCTATTAAAATAATGATCAGCATTAGAAATAATTCGGCAAATACCATGGTGCATGTATCCAGGAAAAAATTAAAAACGCAATTATAACAGGAGTCATTTCAAGATAGCTGCCTGAATAACTTGCCGTCCCGCTGTATTTTCCCTTAAAGTCTTTATTTTGTAAGCGGAACACCATGGGTTTATTGAGTTTGTTTGGATTGGGTAAGCTGCCTCAAGGATTGGCAGGGGCCACTTTGGTCATCGGCAGTGCACCCGCATTGTTCGCTGCTGGGGATTTTCTGGATGGATTGCAGAAAAAGTTTGGCGATGTTGCACTGGGAGTGATCGGGTCAGAAGCGAATGCGGGGTCCTGGCCTCAAATACCTGTACCAGAAGATTTGACAAAAACGATTGCACTGCTCAAAAAGATCCAGCCGCAGCGAATAATTTGCCTGGGTGTGGAAGGGCGGTACGCTAATCTGGTGAGTGAAGTGAGTTGCCCGGTTTATTGGGTCAATGCATCGGATTGGCAGGCAGCGCAAACGGACTGCAAGCTCATAATGGTTGCTGACCCACTGCTGTATCAGACGATTCCTCATTCCGTATTAACCGGTGACCCACTGGTGAATCTGTCTGCACTACCTGCTATAGAAATGGATACCGCTTTATGTGAACGTTTCAAGGAGCAGCGTGAAGGCGATCGCTGGGTCGGTTTTTTTGCAGCAACAGGAGAAGATGAAGAAGAAGAGGTTTATCCGATTTTTAATCGTCTGATCCGTCATAAAATGGGTTTGCTGGTATTGGCTCCCCTTGATGAAGCCCGTTGTGAACCCGTGTATCGGGAATCCATTAAATACAAACTGCAGACAATTCGGCATAACCGGCTTTCCACCTCTTTTATACCGATTAAAACACGGGTCTACTATGTGGAAGAGCCAGAACCCTTGGCGGGAATGTATCCTTGCGTAGATTTTGTTGTCGCGGGTGGCTCTATTCATCAGCATGCACACAATATTCCCGATATCATCACGCCGATACTACATGGTAAGCCGGTGATCCTGGGTCCTGCTCATCGTGATAACCCTCTGGTAAAAGCCGCAGTGGCTGCCAAGGTGGTGCTTGCTGCGGAAAACAGCAATGAAATATTCGAGCATGCCAAATATTTGTTGGAAAACCCTGCTGAAGGTGAACGCATTGCTGCTCATGCCCGATCTTGGCTTGAAGCACAGGTAGGTTCGCTGGATCGGGTCATGGCCGGAATAGTGTAAATGCTGCAATTTCAGACCTTAACGGAATTTGATTTTCACCAGACTCTGGAGCAAACAGAGGGGGTGAGTATCGTCATGTTCAGCGGGCCGGATTGTGGCGCTTGCCGGCAGATTGAAAAACTGTTGCCGGGAGTGGCAACAGGTATTGTGGCCCAGCTTTTCAAGGTAGATGCCCAGCAGTGCATGGGGCTGGTGCGCCAGTATGAGGTGTTTCATTTTCCGGCATTATTCCTGTTTGTGAATGGTTACTTTCACGCAACACTCCATTCAGAAGTGACTCCGGTAAAAATGCAGGCCGCGATCGATGCTGCACTGGCGCGTCCGGCAGAGGAAGAACCATGAGAATCGGGGCCGATGGCATTCTGCAAGATATTCGCTATATTGCCTCACCCAATTGTGACGTCAGGGCAGGAGATGCCCCCATTCATTTGCTGGTGATTCACAATATCAGCTTGCCACCAAATGAATATGGCGGGGAGGGCGTTATTGCGCTTTTTACCAATCAATTAGATCCTGATGCCCATCCCTACTACCAGACCATCAAGGATTTAAAAGTGTCCACTCACTTTTTTATTCGGCGTGATGGAGAAATGATTCAGTTTGTTCCCTGTAACATGCGCGCCTGGCACGCAGGGGCTTCCAACTGGTGCGGTAAAGAGCGCTGTAATGATTTTTCGATTGGTATCGAGCTGGAAGGCAGTGATTTTGAGCCATTTACTGATCAGCAATATGATTCATTGTCAGCGCTCACTCTTGCATTAAAGCAGGCCTATCCAATAGATGCGATTGCCGGGCATTCTGATATTGCACCAGGCAGAAAAACTGATCCTGGTCCCTGTTTTGATTGGGAACGGTACCTTGCGAGTCTGGAAAAAAATCAAATGAATGAGACGAATTCTTCCAATGGGTAACGCTGGGGAAATGATTGTTCAGCCAATTCAGTCAGATGAATACCGCGTGCTTTCAGACATGGTTGGAGAACTGTTAAACGAAATCATGGATAAAATCCATGTGCAGGCATTTCATTTTAATCAGGCTGAAACTGAAGCCAGGGCAAAAGACCTGGTTTCCCGTGGAAAATATTGGGTATTTATGGCAAAAGAGGCAGTCTCTGGCGAGTTGGTAGGTTTTGTTTCCCTTTATGAAAGCTATGCCCTCTATGCTGAGGGAGCTTATGGCACTATGCCTGAATTGTATGTCCGCCCGCAGTGGCGCTCCAGAAATATTGGGGAAGCCATGTTAATGGAAGTGAAAAAGTTTGCCGCCAGCAAAGCATGGAAAAGGTTAGAAGTCACCACCCCGCCTTTGCCAGAGTTTGACCGGACTTTAAAATTTTACCAGTTTCATGGTTTTGAAATAGCAGGCGGCAGAAAGTTAAAGTTGGATATAGGTGTCTGATCATCCTGTTTTCTGATGAGGACTGGTATGGGTTTTGATAAGCAAAAAATACTGTCGGCTACATGAATGATTCAATGAATATTCTGCTGAATGTAAGTCATTGTGAATATTAATTTTTAGTACTTGCAAAGTATGAAAAATTAAGGAATTATATGGTTGATTTATTCAATATCTGCTAGTTTATGACTGGAGATGGTTTTAATAAGGTGAGTCCACTCCCGAGCATGCTCTGATGTCAGAAAAAATGGTAAGCCTCTTGATGGCAAGTTCTGCTGAAACTACCAGCATCATTGAGCAAGCATTAAAAAACCACTATTCAAAAGTTGTTATTCATCGTGTAGATAAAAAGCAAGATCTACATCAAGCACTGGAAGACCAAAGCTGGCAATTGGTGTTTAGCGATCTGGAGCTGACCGATTTTTCCGCAATTGAGCTCATCAGCCTGCTGGGCGAAAAGAAGATTAATACCCCGGTTATTCTGATTAAAGATACGGGGGCGGAAGAAATCGCTGTTCACTGCCTGGAAGCAGGTATGAATCAGTTTATTCAATGTACTGCCCCCTATTTGCAGCAGCTTCCACTTCTGATTGAAGCGTTTATCAGGCGCGCAGAAGAAAATGCGGCGCGGTATTTGCTTGAGAAAAAATTGAGGGAAAGTGAAGAGCGCTATCTCGATATTTTTGAAAATACCAGTGATCTGATTCAATGCGTAGCGACAGATGGATCCTTCATTTACACGAATACGACCTGGCGTCATACTATGGGGTATACCGAAGAGGAGGTTCAATCTCTCAACCTCCTGGATGTATTGCACCCTGAAAGTGTGATCTGTTGCCAGGACCGGTTTGCGCGATTACTCAACGGTGAAAGTTTATGTTGTATCGAGTTTAAATTCTTGACCAAATCTGGCGAAGCAATTCATCTTGCCGGTGATTGCGGTGCAATAGTCAAAAATGGTGTGACCATATCGACACGGGGTATTTTTAAAAATATCACGGAGAAGGTAAAGGCAGAAGACGCGTTAAAAGAGAGCGAATTGCGCTATCAGTCGTTATACGAAAATGCACCGGATATCTATACGACAATCAATACAGCGGGTGAGATTCTTTCCATCAACCGCATTGGTGCCAGTATGCTCGGTTATGCAGTGAGTGAGCTGATTGGAAAATCTGCAGTGATGGTCATTCATCCGGAAGATCAGCGGACTGTAATAGAGTATATGGGAAATCAGTTTAGCAGTCCTGATGCGGAAAGTAGCATCGAATATCGTAAAATCAGAAAAGATGGCTCAGTCTTGTGGGTACATCAGCGTGTCAGTCTGGAGTCGAATTCAGAACCGCCAAGACTTTTTGTCGTGTGTCGTGATGTGACTGAAAAACACCAGCTTGAAAAGCAACTTGCGCATCAGGCGGCACATGACGCACTCACCAATTTGATTAATCGGCGTGAATTCGAGTTTCGTCTGCAGCGGATAGTATGCAGCGCTTCTTATGATACTGATCAGCATGTGCTGTGTTTTCTCGATCTGGACCAGTTTAAAAAAATCAATGACAGTTGCGGGCACATGGCAGGTGATGAGCTATTGCGCCAGATTGCTGGTTTGCTGGACGGTCAGATGCGTTCTCGTGACACGCTCGCCCGGTTAGGTGGAGATGAGTTTGCCATATTAATGGAGCATTGCCCCTTGGATAAGGCTATCTCGCTTGCTGAAACTATCCGTGAATCCATTGAGCAATTTGAATTTTATTGGAGAACCCATCGTTTTACACTTGGGGTGAGTATCGGGGTCTTTCCCATGAAAGGCGGATTTGCCGTTGCAGATATCATGAATATGGCAGACCTGGCGTGCTACACAGCTAAAAAGAAAGGCCGAAATCGCGTCCACCTTTATCATCCTGATGATATGGTGCTTGATAACCAGTAGCATTTTTTGTTCTTATTGGCTCCGATAGCGTATCAGTCAAATACCACTGTTTTGTTGGCATACAGCAAAATCCGGTTCTCGATATGCCACCTTACCGCACGGGACAGCACCACTTTTTCAAGATCACTCCCCCGCTGAATCAGGTTCTCAATCGCATCCCGGTGAGAAATGCGCGTCACATCCTGCTCGATAATCGGCCCATCATCCAGAATCTCAGTCACGTAGTGGCTGGTTGCACCTATCAGTTTTACGCCGCGTTCAAAGGCACGGTGATAGGGTTTCGCGCCATTGAATGCCGGCAGGAAAGAGTGATGAATGTTGATAATGCGACTCGGGTAGTGGCGAATAAAATCTGGAGAGAGCACCTGCATATAGCGGGCCAGCACAATCAAATCAATGTGGTGGTGGTGCAGCAGGGCAACCTGCATGTCCTCCGCTTCCTGCTTTGCATCCTTATGTACCGGAATGTGCTGGAACGGAATCCCGTAAGCATCGGCCAGCCATTTGGTATCACTATGATTGCTGATAATGAGCGGAATTTCGCAGTTCAGTTCGCCGGCTTGGTGGCGGTATAGGAGATCAGCCAGACAATGGTCATATCGTGATACAAAAATAGCCACTTTAGGGCGGTAGCTGGAAAGCGCCAGGCTCCAGTGCATGGAAAACTTTTCCACAATCGGTGCAAAAAGCGTTTCAAAGTCGTTGGTACTGAGATTGAAGCCCTGTAAATCCCACTCCACGCGCATCAAGAACAGTCCTAATTCACTGTCCTGGTGCTGGTCCGCGTGGAGGATGTTGGCGTCGTGCCGAAAAAGAAATTCAGCAATGGTCGCAACCAGCCCTTTTTGGTCCGGGCAGCTGATAAGAAGAATGGCAGTATTTTTCATGTCGTCAATGTAAATTATATTGAATAACTATACAACAGATAGGGAAATAGAGGACAAGCATGACCGCTTTACTTGTCTTATCAAACTGATTAGAAAACAGATTTATTTTGCTATAAAAATAATGTAAAAATCTTGTTGCGTTAATGGCGATGAATTACTAGAATTAGTAAATTCCTGATCCCCGTGACACTATATCTTGTGGTTTGATGTATTTGTTGAGGGGATTGCTGTAAGTGGATTATTTACATCATATTATTCATAATAATGGACGACGACATCAAATGCGACTAGCCACCGATACCCCCTCCGCCCCTCAAATGCACAACGTAGAAAGCACAATACAACCTGCTGTAAAAGATTCCCGATACGCAAATTACATGGTTATTCGCCGGAATGGCAGCGTGGTTGGTTTTGAGCCTTCCAAGGTTGCCATTGCAGTAACCAAAGCATTTCTGGCGGTAAATGGTGGTCAGGCTGCGGCATCCGCCCGTGTGCGTGAACTGGTGGAGTCCCTGACAGAATCTGTGGTGAATGCGCTGGTCCGTCGCCAGCCCAATGGCGGCACCTTCCATATTGAAGACATTCAGGATCAGGTGGAACTCTCCCTGATGCGCTCTGGCGAGCACGATGTGGCCCGCGCCTATGTGCTGTACCGTGAAAAACGCACGCAAGAGCGTGCGCAGACTAAAGCCGCCAACAAGGTGCCAGATCATGGACTGAACGTAACCGAAAATGGTACGGTACGTCCGCTGGACACAGCCAGACTATATGCGCTGATTGAAGAGGCCTGCGCTGATTTGGGTGAGGCTGTCAGCGCCAAACCGGTAATGGATGCCACTCTGCGTGACCTGTACGAAGGCGTGCCGATGGAAGAAGTGCACAAGTCCACCATTCTTGCTGCTCGCTCCCTGATCGAAAATGATCCTGCCTATTCTCAAGTGACGGCCCGTTTGCTGCTTAACACTATTCGCACCGAAGTGCTGGGTGAAGAAGCCACTCAGGCAGACATGGTTACGCGTTATGCGGAATACTTCCCGGGCTACATCAAGCAAGGAATTGAAGCGGAATTACTGGATGATCGTCTGGCGCAATATGATATGAAACGCCTGGGCACGGCAATGGATGCCTCCCGCGACTTCCAGTTTGGTTACCTCGGTTTGCAAACCTTGTATGACCGCTATTTTCTGCATATTGAAGATCGCCGCATTGAATTGCCGCAAGCCTTCTTCATGCGTGTCGCCATGGGCCTGAGCCTGAATGAAATCGACCGCGAATCACGCGCTATCGAATTTTACAACGTGCTTTCCAGCTTTGATTTCATGAGTTCCACTCCCACACTGTTTAATGCAGGTACCCGTCGTTCGCAGTTATCCAGCTGCTATTTGACCACCGTGCCGGATGACCTGGACGGGATATACGAAGCCATCAAGGAAAACGCATTGCTCTCCAAATTTGCCGGTGGACTGGGCAATGACTGGACCAACGTGCGTGCGCTGGGTTCCCGCATCAAGGGCACCAATGGTAAATCTCAGGGTGTAGTGCCTTTCCTGAAAGTAGTTAACGACACCGCTGTAGCAGTGAATCAAGGCGGCAAGCGCAAGGGCGCCGTATGTGCCTACCTGGAATCCTGGCATCTGGATATGGAAGAGTTCCTGGAGTTGCGCAAGAATACCGGTGATGATCGCCGCCGCACCCACGACATGAATACCGCCAACTGGATTCCTGATCTGTTCATGCGCCGTGTGATGGAAAATGGCGACTGGACCCTGTTCAGCCCATCCGATGTCCCTGATCTGCACGACAAATTCGGTAAGGCATTCGAAGCCGCTTACACCGCATATGAAGCCAAAGCTGCGCGCGGTGAAATCAAAGTATTCAAGACTGTGCAAGCTACCCAGATGTGGCGCAAGATGCTTTCCATGCTGTTCGAAACCGGCCATCCATGGATCACATTTAAAGACCCTTGCAACATCCGTTCACCGCAGCAGCATATCGGTGTGGTGCACAGCTCCAATCTCTGTACCGAGATCACGCTGAACACCAACGACCATGAAATTGCCGTATGTAACCTGGGTTCGGTAAACCTTTCAGCCCATCTTAAAGATGGCGAGCTGGATAAAATCAAGCTAAGAAAAACCATTTCCACCGCCATGCGTATGCTGGATAACGTGATTGATATCAATTACTATGCCGTAGCAAAAGCACGTAACTCCAACCTGAAGCATCGTCCGGTTGGTATGGGTATCATGGGTTTCCAGGATTGCCTGCATGAACTGCGCATTCCTTATGCCACACAGGCAGCGGTCGAGTTTGCTGATCGCTCCATGGAAACAGTTGCTTACTACGCGTACTGGGCCTCTACCGAACTGGCAGAAGAACGTGGCCGTTATGCAACGTATAAGGGCAGCCTGTGGGATCGTGGCATTCTGCCGCTGGATAGCATCAAGCTGCTGGCAGAAGAGCGCGGTGGCTACGTAGAAGTAGATGACTCCCTGACTATGGACTGGGAAGCACTGCGTGCCCGCATCGGTGAGCACGGCATGCGCAACTCCAACTGTCTGGCCATTGCCCCTACTGCAACCATCGCCAACATCGTCGGCGTGTCTGCATCCATTGAGCCTACCTACCAGAACATCTATGTGAAATCCAACCTCTCAGGGGAATTCACCGTCGCTAACCAGTATCTGGTTAAAGACCTGAAGCAGCTCGGCATGTGGGACGAAGTCATGGTAGCCGACATGAAATACTTCGACGGATCTCTGGCCCGCATTGATCGCGTACCGCAAGAACTGCGCAACCTGTACGCCACCGCTTTTGAAGTGGATACCCAATGGCTGGTAGAAGCAGCATCCCGTCGTCAGAAATGGATCGATCAGGGCCAGTCGCTCAATATCTACATGAGCGGTGTTTCCGGTAAAAAACTGGATGAAACCTATAAACTGGCCTGGGTACGTGGCCTTAAAACCACCTACTACTTGCGCACACTGGGCGCCACCTCGGCAGAGAAGTCTACCGGCAAGGGCGGCGAGCTGAACGCCGTATCGGCACATACCGGTTCCAGCATTGCAGCCACCCCGACCCAGGGCGTTGCGGCTGCTACTCCGGCCACAGAAGTCAAATTCTGTGCCATTGATGATCCAGAGTGCGAAGCCTGTCAATAAAGCCTGAACGGTATCGCAATATAACAGTCGAATAAGTAATAAGTCATACCCCTATATTCCAAGCGGAAAAGGGCAGAGGGCGGGAGCAATCCCCCCTCTGATAACCAAGGAGAATACACACTATGCTGAGTTTTGAAGACGAGATCACCCCTGCACCTAAACCTGCTTACAACCCTGCAATGGCTGCAAAGCCAATGGCAGGTAGCACGGTGAGTGCATCTGATTCGGACACCAAATCCAGCCGCGTGCGCGTGGAAGACAAACGGATCATCAACGGCACGGCAGACGTGAACCAGTTGGTGCCGTTCAAGTACAAATGGGCATGGGACAAATATCTGGCAGGTTGCGCAAACCACTGGATGCCGCAAGAAGTGAACATGAACCGCGACATCGCCACCTGGAAAGACCCTAACGGCCTGACAGACGACGAACGCCTGATCGTCAAACGTAACCTGGGGTTTTTCGTAACTGCCGATTCACTGGCCGCCAACAATATCGTACTGGGCACCTATCGCCATATTACTGCACCAGAGTGTCGTCAGTACCTGCTGCGCCAGGCGTTTGAAGAAGCCATTCACACCCACGCGTATCAGTATATTGTGGAATCGCTGGGTCTGGACGAAGGCGAAATTTTCAACGCTTATCATGAAGTTTCCAGTATTCGTGCCAAAGACGAATTCCTGATGCCTTTCATTGATATTCTGACCAATCCAGAATTCAAGACCGGTACACCGGAAACCGACCAGCAACTGCTGCGCAGCCTGATCGTATTTGCCTGCATCATGGAAGGCATCTTCTTCTATGTAGGCTTCGTGCAAATTCTGGCGCTGGGCCGCCAAAACAAGATGACCGGTGCGGCAGAGCAGTATCAGTACATCCTGCGTGATGAGTCCATGCACTGCAATTTTGGTATTGATCTGATCAACACCATTAAAATGGAAAATCCGCAGTTGTGGACGCCTGAATTCCGCAAGGAAATTACCGGGTTGATTCAGCAAGGGGTAGAGCTGGAATATCGTTATGCAGAAGATACGATGCCGCGTGGGGTGTTGGGGTTGAATGCTTCGCAGTTTAAAGAGTACCTGCGTTTTATTGCTAATCGTCGTTGTCAGCAGATTGGGCTGGATGAGATTTATGCGGGGGCGAATAATCCGTTCCCGTGGATGGCAGAGATGATTGATTTGAAGAAAGAGAAGAATTTCTTTGAGACGAGAGTCACGGAGTATCAGACGGGTGGGGCTTTGAACTGGGAATAACCGGCGAAAGAGAAAAGGGCGCAGGGGACTGCGCCCTTTTTTATTTGCTTAGCGGTTACTTTTTGGAAGCACTGGTAAAACAAGGAAGTTAGATGGTGGATAAAGACCTACCTATCACTGCTGTTTCAATAAGCGGATATCGTAGTTTTGGCAGGAACATTCAGCGATTCGAAAAATTCAGTAAAATCAATCTTTTTATTGGCCAGAACAATAGCGGAAAGTCCAACATACTTCGTTTATTACATGATGTATACCCTGTCATATCTGTTTCTCCAAACCAATTCAAATTAGATGCTCTTGACAGGCACATGCCGTTAGCTGCACCGTTTACAATTGGAATACCTCGCTCGCTTGAAACTGAGAAAAATGGAGACTTTGTTAAATTTGTGCGCGAGATTCATCCCATGTTTGCGGAAAATAATAAAAATACCCAAGAAGCCGGCGACGTTCTAAGAGTCTTTCAAGAAAAAGCAAAAAACGATGGTACTGTCGACGCATGGTTTGACTTTGGCCCAGATTTGAAACTCACAGATATCCCTTCATGGGAGAAAGCTTTTGATCACCTTAAAGATGATTCTTTGCAAAATATGTGGAACAAACTTACTAGGCAGTCTGCTGGCAGTAGGAACGAGCACTGGTTTCCTCAAACATTACCAATAATTTCCCCAAAATTTAATTCCATACGTGCCGTAATGATTCCAGCCATAAGGCAAATAGGTAAACAAGGGAGTATGTCAGAAGATTTCAGCGGTGACGGCATCATTGAACGTTTAGTCAAGTTGCAGAATCCGAGCGTGCATAGTCAAGCGGATCGAAAGAAATTTGACGCTATAAATAAATTTCTACAAATCGTGACTGATAACTGCACAGCCAGAATTGAGGTTCCACATGAGCGTGATACCATATTGGTACATATGGATGGAAAAACCCTTCCATTGGACTCTTTGGGAACAGGAATACACGAGGTAATCATTTTAGCGTCAGCCGCTACGATACTGGACAACACCGTTATTTGCATGGAAGAACCAGAGTTGCACCTTAACCCGATTCTTCAGAAAAAACTTATTCGTTACCTTTCAGATTCCACACAAAATCAATATTTCATCACCACCCACTCTGCCGCACTGATGGATACTCCAAATGCGGAGATCTACCACATCCAAATGCAAAGTGGAGAGTCCATTGTTGAGCGTGTTACATCTGATAGACACAGATCGGCGGTTTGTGAAGATTTAGGCTACCACCCATCCGACTTGCTTCAAGCGAACTGTGTGATATGGGTGGAAGGTCCTTCAGACAGGCTCTATTTGAACTATTGGATAAATTCGATTTCTACTGAACTAGTAGAAGGTATACATTACTCGATTATGTTTTATGGAGGCAGGCTTTCAGCTCACTTATCTGGAAATGACGTGGATGACGATATTGATGACTTCATTTCCCTACGCAGACTAAACAGAAGAGGTGTAATAGTTATCGACAGCGATAAAGCAAATAAGGGAACTCGAATCAATGGCACAAAAAAACGATTGCAAGCTGAATTTGACGAGGGTCCAGGATATGCATGGATAACAGAGGGGAGAGAGATTGAAAATTATTTACCTGAGATTCAGGTAAAAGACGCCATTCAAAAAACAAAACCTTCTGCTAAACCCATTAGTAAATTCAATAGATATGAAAATGTATTATCAATTAAAACTAAGGGAGGCAAAGATGCACAAGCCTCCAAGGTTGATGTGGCACGGTATATAGCGGCCTTATTCCCACCAGATTGGAAAGCTTTAGATTTGGAAAAACAAATTCGTAGGCTGATTGATTTTATTCGTGAATCAAACCCCGGGTTACCTGCTACAGAGTGAACGCTTAATTTCCCTTGAATGGGGCGTCTAAATGAATAAATGGGGGCAGCTCACGTAGGGCGCAATAACCGAAGGGCATTGCGCCGAATGATTCGTGTGATAACGTGGCAAGTTTGTTTTTCTTAATTGCAATTCCGCTTGAGGTGGTTTTGCCTTCCGAGGCCGGGGGTAGCCCGGCGGCTAGTCCCTTTTCTTGCTTCGCCAAGCAAAGTAACCAAAAGAAGGCGACGCCAACTGCGCCGTCCCTTCGGGATACCTGAGGATTACCGGAGAAATCGGGCGGCTGCGCAAACTCGCACGTAAACGTGCTCAGACATGCGCCGCCTTCTTCCCGATTTTTCCGGTAACCCTCAGCGGCGCAGATGGGGGAGGGGGTAAGTCAAAGGCTGGGCGCATTGCGTGTTTTGGAATGGCTTATGCCAGCTGTTTTTTCCGCGTCATACCAACCAAACCAATCAGTCCTGACCCAAATAGCCATAACGCGGGTGGTACGGGAACAGGGGCTGGGCTGCTGGCATCTACCAGTGTAATGCCGGTTAATGCGAAGTCTACATACAGGCTGAATGTGTAGGTGTCGAATCCTTTCAATGGTAATGTGCTGCCGAAATAGTTTGGTGAGTCGTTGTATGAAAAGCTTTGTCCGCCGTATCCCGTAGCATCAAAAGCGGCAGGATTGGGGAGGCCATCGTTGCCATTGAGTAACGGCATTACTTCAATAGCACCGCCAGCGCCCGCCGTGTTGGCTAGTAATTTTGCCGTGAATGCTGTGATATCAAAAACGTTTCCATCAATTCGTTTGATCGTGATTTGTGCCGGGCCTTGTGCCGGGCCTACGGTTACCGCTTGCGCTTGCACACCGTTTGGCCATAACACAGATGAAGTGCGGCCGATTGGCGTTCCTGACCCATCTGCATATCCTGTAAAAAACTTGTCTAGTGTGTAAGTAAACAGATAGCCGTTACTGCTGATAGTATCGGAGTTGGTGCCTGTGGATACGGTAGTTGCAATCTGCGAACTGTCAAAAAAGTTAACGGTAACAGCACTGGCGGAACTTGATAAAGCGAATAATGCCAGAAAACATACTAATTTTGATTTCATGGTAACTCCAGATGAACAACAGTTTCAGCAATGAGGGTAGGAGGCATTTCAATAACGAAATTCTGAATCACCCTGTGCATTTAAATGGTATAGCGTATAAGTGTAAGCAAAGTTTATGCCTATTTTAAAATAGCATTTATATACAGCAAGTTAATAATTTCAGGGTGTTAAAAGTATACAAAAGTGTAAAATAAATCGACATTAAGGTCTAGATATTTCCGATAGGTTGAAAAAATACATGTCAGTTCGAATAGTTGACCCAGGTCAGAATAAACGAGGAGCATTGCGTCGGTAATTTTTACCAGCTCACCTCAAATGAATCTGTACCCAGCTTTCCCTCACCTAATAAGGTAACTGAGTACCCCAGTCTGGTCATCTCGTCTTTCCATGCGCTGATTTCAAAATCAGAACCAATCCTGATGTTTTCAAATCTGGCGGCACGCTTACCGACGGATGCCTCGTGAGCAACCACATCCATCACATGTTTCATGAACCACATCATATGCGCTTCGATCCAGATTTGCGCATGTTCGCTCAACTTCAGTGCCTCGTTTGCGGTGATTATTTGCATGGATTGCTCCTTGAATAATAGCGAAAGGTATAAGGACGTTTAGTGCTTTATTAAAGTGAGGTAGCACACCAAGATCGTTTTTTTCGATGCATTTGGGGTGGATAGATATTTTGATGCCGGGCTTTACGCTCATTTCGAGCATTAAAGTTTTCCTTAAACGGGACATCTGTAAAATCATACATCCTGGCAAGTCAAAGTGCCAGATGGTGTAAATGACTTGTTAATGGTGAGTTGAAAAGACTGGTTACCGTTTGTTTGTATAAACCATTGGCGCGCCACGGGTGCTACCCGGTAAACAGAATTGTGGGGTGAGGCAGAAGATGAAGAAGGATCGGTATTTTGTACTATATTTTCAGTCACATTATGCCTTTTTACTTCAACTTTTACGGGTGATTCTGTTTCGCTGATTTCCCCATAAAAGCTTGATGTTAACTCGCCATCTCCCGTGGTAATGTCAATTTTTAGCGTTACAGCATCTACATCATGAATCTCTACAAAGGCGTGGGGATCTGCAAGTTGAATGTTTTTGCCGGCATCTGAACCGGGTTTGCCATAGAGGCATGCCCATTTTTTGTTGCCGATCGAATCCAGTAATATCTGTTTGGTATTTATCGGATCTTTTGTTACGGTTGGTTTGCCGAATACGGTTACTGCAATCAGGCTGATGGTTGCTAAAATGGCGATATCAGAGAGTTTCATTTTTTTATAATGATTAACAGGTAATGACATGAGTATATCCTGGATTTGGCAGAAAACGCTAGCAGCCGGGTTGCTACATGGTTCAAGTGTTAATATGGCGATTAATCAGTATTGGCACATATCGATCTGCTCTTAATAACTTAGCTTTATGCGAATAAAAACCCCAAAACATCAATCGGCCGTTGCGCCAACGCAGGCCGGTAAATTCCACCCTCGCAATCGTCACCAGGGACGATATGATTTCCCTCGTCTGATACAAGCTGAGGCTGCACTGGGCAATTTCGTCAACGTGAATGCCTATGGCGAACAAAGCATCGATTTTGCAGATTCGGCAGCCGTCAAAGCGCTGAACCGCGCTCTGCTAAATGACAATTACGGTATTCAAGGTTGGGATATTCCCTCACAAAATCTTTGCCCGCCGGTTCCGGGACGGGCTGATTATGTCCATTATCTGGCTGATTTATTAGCGGGCAGTAATAATGGCGTTATCCCGAAATCCAAAATGATGCAGGTGCTGGATATTGGCACTGGCGCAAATTGTATTTACCCTTTGATCGGGTACAGTGAATATGGCTGGGACTTTGTTGCAACCGATATCAATGCGGCTTCTCTGGCCAATGCGCAGACTATTCTGGATGCCAATCCAAAGCTGGCAAAACACATAACGCTCCGCTTGCAGCCATCCCCAGCGGCGATTTTTAAAGGTGTAGTGCGGGACAATGAATGGTTTGATCTGACAATGTGCAATCCGCCGTTTCATGCTTCTCTTGCCGAGGCCAGTGAAGGAGCGCAGCGCAAGTGGCAGAATCTGGGAAAGCAGGATGCCAGGGATGAAGCTCATTCTGCTTTGAATTTTGGAGGGCAGGATGCTGAACTTTGGTGTGAAGGGGGTGAGCAAGCTTTTATCAAGCGTATGATCACTGAAAGCGCACAGATTCCCACCCGCTGTTTCTGGTTTAGCACGCTGGTGTCAAAATCTGCCACGCTACCCGGTATTTACGAGGCGTTGAAGCTGGTGAATGTGCACGAACACAAAACCATTGCCATGAGCCAAGGCCAAAAGCAAAGCCGTCTGGTTGCCTGGACGTTTTTAAATCCCGTACAACAAGCTGGCTGGCGTAAATTGCGCTGGTAAAGAGGGGTTTCTTTATACCCTGATTATTCATACTGAATAGCTTTCTCTGGAGCGCTTCTATCTTCAACATGGGTATGAAAGTTTTTTGATGCGGCTATAATCATCTGATATTGTTTGTTTTATTAACTGGAGCACCCGATATGTCTATTTCAATGTACCAATCTTCAGTACCCGTTTTTATTCGCATGCTCAACAATCTCGTAGGGGTTCTTGAAAAGGCGGCTGCTCATGCAGAAGCTAAAAAAATTGACCCTGCGGTATTGATCAATTTTCGGTTGTACCCTGATATGTTTGCCTTCGCCAAGCAAATTCAGGTGGCTGTGGATGCAGCCAAGAATGGAACGGCACGGCTAGCAGGTGTGGAGCCCCCTGAGGTTGAAAACAATGAGAAGACTTTTCCTGAATTGATCGAGCGGGTAAAAAAGACCATCGCCTATGTTGAAACCTTCAAGCCGGAACAAATTGATGGTTCTGAGGAAAGAGAGATTGTCCTCAAACGTGGAGAGACAAGTAACACTTATCTTGGACAAGCATTTCTGCTGAATCGTGTGATACCCAACTTTTACTTTCATATCACTACGGCTTACGACATTCTCCGTCACAATGGAGTAGAGTTGGGGAAAAAAGATTATATAGGTCGGTAACTATGCCGAGAGGCCTTAGTGCCGCTGCCAGGTGCTTTTGCCTGAATAGTTTGTGTCTGTAAAATACGTTGTGGCTATGGGTGTTCAATCCATAGCCACCATTTTTTACCAGCGCATTGAACGCGCAGAGAAATTATGCTGCTTTACGTCTGGCGATTCCAACCAATCCGATTAGCCCGGAACCTAATAGCCACGCTGCTGCAGGTAGGGGTACAGCTTGTGCAGGCCCAGCGGTAAAGAGTTGCCGTTGGTTTGCACTGGATTCTGTAAGCCAGCTGATTTGACCCGTGCCCGCTTCACTGACAACTAAACCTGTTTGGAAGGTGCCAGACTTTGACTGTGGTACTGTAAATATTTCCCATCCCAAATCCTTATTTGCAGCGGCATTTACATTTTTTGATGCACTTGATGAAGCGTTGCTGCTATCGCCGCTAAAATTTGCATTGATCGAAGCATTCGCAAAGGCTGTGCCGTTGGTTTCACCGGTGCCTGCATCAGCGAAAAGTGAGTATTTTGCAGTAATGTAAATGGTCATAGGACCCGTAGTTGTGAATGTTTTGAAAATGCTTTCTTTGCTAAGCCCCGTGTTCTCGCTCCAGTAAATGTCTGACGGTGTCACTATTGCCTCAGCTTTACTCAACATGTTCAGGGTGCCGGCTAAAGGGGTGAGCGAGGATTGCGCATTTGAACCTGAAGTTGCGGCTTCATTATTCTTGACAAAATTCCAGCCATAATTACCGCTGCTGGAGTGATTGTCTGACTCATACAAGCTGCCGGTCACTGCATTGGAATTAGCAGACATGGTGCTGCTGGTCCATGTAATGGAAGCATTCAAGTCAAACGGGGTAGGTACGGCGGTTATTTTAATCGACTCCAGTTTTGCCCAAGCGTTAGCCGCCATGGCTGCAGGAGTGGTAAGGGCACCTATTGCGATGAGTGCAGTAGCTGCAAAGGTGAGTCTGAAACGAGGGGCGTTCATCTTCATGGTCTCTTCCTATTGGTATAATTGAATGTTTTATTTCCTGTATGGCATTTCCTTTTATCATTTTATCGAAATGCAACATAGGAATTTTGGTTAATGTAAGCAATATTCATGCCATTTTAATTTATATGTCATCAAATCGCAATTTCATTGGTATATATGTGTGATATTTAGATGGTAATAATTTACTATGGGATTTAAAGTAAAATTTTCCGACACGGCAACTTGATAAATGACGTTGTCTTGATTGGGGCGGTTCTGTGTTTGGCAACCAAATATTTCATTAACAAATTGTTTTAATAATTGTTTTTAATTTTATTGCAATGTTTTTATATAATCAAAAACTGTTTTAAACAGGTTGTGGAAGTAAAATTGTTGTAAATATTTTCGACAAATTTTAGAGGGTGGGTACAAGCGTGTTCATTTCGCATTACAATTGAGTTCGTGTCCGTTTTGGATCTCTTGAACGGTGTTATTTCCCCTTTCGGTTTTTAGTATTGCGCATCGAACCCTTAAATCGGCACAAAATATATGCATGCTTCAATGCTTGTGCCGTTGGCCCTGATTGTCATTTGCTTTTCTGGAGTACACGTTGCATCAACATCAACCTTTCCACCCGGCGATTTTCAATCAAGCCGGATTAAATCTGCAGGCTATTTTTAATCTGGATCAGCTTCCTCCGGAAATGCTGATTCAGCTTGATGAGCCGGAAAAAGTGTCTGATAAATACCGTCAGCTCATTTTGTTGGGACATGGGGGCAAGGCTATGTGGGCCTCTCTGCAAGCATCCGGTATTCAATCAGAAAATCCTGTTGATGATTTTACTGTCAGAACAATAGCAGACTATTTTTCCCGTGATTTTCCCGATTGTGGTTACGCGTTAATTTATCCGGGAATTCGTCTGATCGGGTTGCAGTCACTGGGTAAATTGGCGGGCTGGCATCATTCATCGCCATTGAAGGTGGGGATTAATGCTGCTTGGGGTACCTGGTTTGCTTATCGGGCGGTGGTGCTGGCGGATACGAATTTCAAGCCGACCTCTCCGCTGCAGGGAGTGTCGCCCTGCAACAGTTGTCAGCATAAAGTGTGTATAGATCACTGTCCGGCTTCTGCATTGGCTGATGGCGTTTTAAACTTCCAGAAGTGCGTTGATTACCGAAAACAGCCTGCATCAAAATGTAAAACCACCTGCCTTGCGCGGGTAAGCTGCCCGGTTGCCAGTGATCATCGATATTGTGATGAACAAATTCGTTATCATTATGGGCTATCCATGAAAACGATAGAGCAGAAATACTGACGCGCGTCTTATAAGTGCGCAGCATGTCGGGCCGTTTTATAAGTTCACTGCTGTTTAGCCCTCTTTGGATTTCCACATGGCAAAGACAGCACCGCCAGGGTCAACAATGACACTCATCCAGCCATGCTCACCGACTTCCATCACATCCTTTACGACAGTACCACCGAGTTCGCGTGCTTTCCTGGTAGATGCCTCAATGTCATCCACGCCAACATATGCCAGCCATTGTGGTGGAACGTTGGGTTCGGGGTTCGTGAACATGCCACCCCCTGTTCCTTCTCCCACGTTTATCATGGTGTAAGGGGCGCCACCTCCTGGCATGGGGAGGTCTTCAAGCTGCCAGTCGAAAAGTTTGGAATAGAATTCTTTTGCTTTGCCAAGATCTTTTGTTTGCAGTTCTATGTGTACGAATGGGTTGGCCATGATGATTCTCCATTGGTTTCTGGGTAATTGTATGCGCTGAAAATGCCGCTGAAGGACTGATTGCAGGCATTTTCCTCGTTCGTCTCATCATCTATAGCCCATTTGCTGCATGATTCAAGTTTTGACAGGGATTTATATTTGAGGTGAGCGAGGTAATAACCACTGATTATGGCTTTGAGAGACTTTGAGAAAATGATTGAGTTTGAAAATTTACTTGTAGTTTGTAGCTGAGTTTAGGAAGTCCGGGCTGAATTCAGCCGGGACTTCCCTGAGATCAGTCAAAACTGAACGTATAAAAAAGGTCCACCGCAGGTGTGGTACCCGCTTGTGCCCGGACGGATATCCGTTTAGTGAGCGTGTAGTTGATTTTTACAATTGAACTGACGCCGGTGAGGCCTTGTTCATAGCTGAGGTATGCGCGTGAAGATAGCCGCTTACCAAGAGTGAGAACTGTGCTTTCCAGCCCTCCTGCACCACTAAGGCTAACTTCTTCCAGCCCCGCTGAATGGGCGATTTTTTGCTGCAGGGAGACTGAATCACCCGCCGCCAATAATGCGCCCGCTGCGGCTTGCAGTGCGCTGAATTCCGACCCGCTGGAGTTTTCTAAACCGTGGCCTAATACCAGCCAGGAGAGTTTTTCACTGTCGGGTACAGTGGGGTTGGATACCAGGTTTACAGTTGGGGATTGTGCTGTGCCGGTGATGGCAACCCCCGCTTCTACTTGCTGGTTTTTTCGTAACGCTGTGATGTTAAGGCCGGGGTTGTCGATAGGTCCCTGGAAATTAAGAATGCCCCGTTCGATTTTGAGATTTTGTCCATATGCCGAGTAGGTGCCTTTTACTACACGTATGCTACCGCGCGAAGTAAGTGGGGTGTTGTTGGTGCTTTTGAGTGTTAAGCCGCCACCCAGTTGCGCATCCAGTCCTTTGCCTTTGATAAAGAATTTCTCGCCCATATCCATATCAAAATTGAAGCTGAGGTTGTACGGCGGAGGCTTTTTCTCAACGATTTTTGTTCGGCCCAGCACAATTACGTCATCGCTCGGTGTTGGCGTGTCGTTTTTTGGTAGTTCTATCAAGCCCCTGTCAGCCTTCAATTGGGCTGTCAGCTTGATTTCTTTTCCGGCAATAGATGCGTCACTGGAACCACTAATGATGAGCAGGCGGTCGGGTCGGGAGAGTACCGAAAGTTTGTCTGCTTTCAGTGATAACTGCATGGCCGGTGCACCGCTTTCAAACGCTAACCGGCCTTGGCCGGTAATATTGCCGTCGCCACCATGCAAGATGAGTTCTTTAAGGTGTAATACCTGATCTTGCAGTTCTGCCTTAAAACGACCATCCTTGAAATTAAGACCCTGGTCTGGCCATGCCACGATAAAGCGGTCACCGGTGATGTTGCCTGTCAGCTTGGGCTGCGCAAAAGTTCCACCTACTTTTATCTGCGATTTTAATGCGCCATCAAAAGTCAGTGCGCCGGTTTTGTCAAATAACGGTTTGATCCACGCCAGCGATTCCATCGCCAGGTCAATGTTGCCGTTCACAAGTGCATCGCCGGCGATACCCCACGACCCGTTACGGGCTGAGAGCATGGTTTGTGCATTGGCTTTAAAACTGCCCAGGTTGGCACCGGCAGCTTCCAGGCGGCTTTGTAACTGGTTATTTACTGCATCCACATTCAGGGTGAGGCGGCTGAGACCTAGTGTGGGGCGTGGTATGCTGGGGAAAGTGACGTCGCCACGCTCGCGCCATAAAGCGATATGTCCGTTAATGTTTTTTTGGACAGCGAGTTGCCATTCACCGCCCAATGTGAGATCCGTCTGTATATCGGTTTCCTCTTTTGCCAGACCTTGCAGGTAGGTGAGCGGCAGACCTTTTAATTCCCCTCGGCTGGTTATCTGGCCGGCATTATAGGCAAGCTCATGTACGATAAGCTTAGCGCCAACAAAGTCGAAGTGTGCGTTGTTAAGTAAAACGTGTTGTTCGGCTACTTCAAGTTTCGCCGGGGATTTGAGTGCAAGTTTATGGTGCCCCTGGTTGACCAGACTTAAAATCTGGCCAGCCCAGCCTGACTTCTCTTGATAACCACCGGAAAATTGGCTATTTAAATCAAAATCAGGATTTTTCGCCTGGAACTGCAGTGTATGTTTGATCAGGGTTCCCTGTGCCGCTAAACTGGCTTGATCGAGTTGGAGTTGTGGCGTAGTCAGGCCTTGTAGTGTGGTTTTCAGGGAAAGCGAGCCATCTATACCCTTTTCTAATTTTCCTTCAGTTTGCAGATTGGCTATGCGGAATGCTTTGCGCCAGGACAGATCTTTAAGCGTTGCATCAAAATCACCGGATGGGGCGGCAAAGCGTCCCTGCAGATCACCCTTAGCGTGTATCTGGCCGTGCAGTTCCGGATCGAATGCGGACAGATTAGCCGCATCTATCAGAATGTTTAGTCGATCTCCTGGAGTACCCAAAGCACCTTTTGCCTCTAACCGATTGCTTGCCAGCTTCAATAAAACTGAACTGTCCCAGATGCGTTTGGTGGAAACGTGCAGATTGCCTTGTCCGGAAAGTGGCTGTTTTCTAAAGTGGCTATTAACGATTGAAAATCCCACCGTGGCTTCGGGTTCTGCTTCAAGATGACCTGTGCCGGTAAAAGCCGCATTGACCTTGGCTGCCGGATAGTCGCCGAAGTCGGACGGGTTGAATCCCTCCAGGGCACCTGCCAGCTGGAAAGCTTTGTTACCTTCCAGTGCTAATGTCCCATGTAGTGCAAGGCTGCCAGCTCCGGACTTGACAGAAGCTTCACGCAGTTCGACAACGGCATTCTGATGCTGTGCATCCAGATGGAGCTGGAAACGCTGGTAACGTAAATCTGCCGCTACCTGCTGATTATGGGCAGAAGCTTGCAGGCGGATGTCGCCGGCAAGTTTCATGGGTTTCATCTTGCTATGCGCGCCTTTCGGATTGAAGTTTGTAGTAGCGAGAGTCAGTTGTATTTGCTGGTCTTTGATCTGACCACTTCCTTTGAATGCTCCGCCTTCGGCCAAATCAAGATGAATCCCGCTCAGGTTCATATGGTCCAGCGCACCAGCAAACTGGGTTACAAGTTCACGCACGGGCAAACGCGCTGCATCCCAAGAGCCAGGCAACGCATTGCGAATCTGGATTTTTCCTTTCAGATCTTTTTCGCCTTGACGCACCACGGTGATGTCTGCACTGAGATCGCCCTTGGGGAGGTCCTTGCGCAGCAGGGCAGGATTCATACTGTTTGCTGTGATGTGCGCCTGAGCAAGCGGGAATGTTTCAAATGGCGTGAGCTTTGCTGCGATCACGGCCTGGCCACCCAGCGCAGTGGCTTTTGCATTGAGCTGGAGTTGCGATAAATTGCCTGAGGCATCAGCCACTGTGTGATAAGCCGTTCCCGCTGTCTGCAGCAGACTGATGTGGGCCGTGACTTTGAATGGTTGTGTATCACCCAGTGCCACGGTTCCCTGTGCTTTTCCCCATTCTGTAGCAATGTTGCGCAGGTTCAGTTTATAGGTGTCAGCAGGTTTGTCTACGCTTAGGGAGATGTCGCTTAACACCTGTTCTGAAGTGTTATTCTTGATTACGATGCGCTTTATGGTAATGGAAGAAGCGGACAAAGCGAGCGGGATGCGCAAGGTTTCCGGCAGCGTAATGGGTTCTTCACTTGGCTTGATCTCGATGATCTTCAGTTCTTGCAAAGTAAACTGGTTGAGCAGGATGTGCCGGCTGAACAGTGAGGAAGGCGACCAGTTCAGGTTTACCCCTTTCACTTCGAAACGTTTCTCTTCATTTTGAAAACTGAGCGATTCAATTTTAAGCGGTCCATACAGAGACCCATGCACAGCACTCAGCGTCAGTTTTCCTTCACTCAGGTGTACGGCTTGTTGCGCACCCCAACGTAAAGCAGATTCCGTACCTGCGAACCAGATCAGGATGGCGAGAATAACCAGCAAGCCAAGTAAGGAACGAGTTGCGTATACCCCGGTTTTTTTGAGAAGTTTTTTAAGCATTAAAAATTGAATCCCAAAGAGAAGTGCATGCGCACTTCTTTTTTGTCCTGACCGTAAGCAATATCCAGGTTCAGCGGGCCAACAGGGCTTTTCCAGCGTGCGCCCGCACCGTAGCCATACACCGGTTTCAATCCGTTCAAGGAGTCTGCGGCATTACCACCATCTACGAAAACGGCAGCGCCCCATTGGCTGGATAGCCAATGGACATACTCTGCGCTGGCCACGGTCAGATAGCGGCCACCCAGAACTGCATTACCATCATGTACGCCAAGGGTTTGATAACCATAACCCCGCACTGTCTGATCACCACCAGTGCGAAACAGGAAATCCGATGGGATGCCATCGCGGCTTTTAGCCGCCACCATGCCGAATTCTCCGCGCAGGATCAACTGGTCGCGCTTGCCGAGCGGGTAGAAAAATACTCCACGGCCATACCCACGTAAAAAATTCTGGCTGGAAAGCATGGCGCGTGAAGCTGCATCAGCCTGGAGGTTTACCAGATAGCCACGTGTGGGGTAGAGCACATTATCTATGTTGCGTATTGTCCAGGAATAGGAAGGGCTAAGTGTCGTACTCTTGGTACTTGCACCTCCATCGATGTCTTGTTGCTCAACCAGATAACGGAGGCCGTAGCTGGTTTCAGTTTTTCCGCTGATAAACGTTCGCTTGGGGCCAAATGCAATTTTTTTTGTCACTAGCCCGACAATGTTTGTGCGCTCGATCTGGGTGTAGATACTGTCCCTGTAGCCATTCTCAGTCAGCGGGAATTGCAGATCGCCGTTCAAAGACTGAACTTTCTGATCGAGTTTCAATGCGCCGCTCAGCCGCCAGGCGCGATCGAGGAAGTTCAGGTCCCGATAATCCACTTGACCGCGAGCACCAGTGTCGGTGCTCATGCCAATACCAAAACCCAGTTTTTGAGACTTCGCTTCGACTACTTCAACCTGAATTGGCACGCTGGTGGGGTGATCAGGGTCTGTATCTGCACTCACAGCAGCACTCGCAAAATAGGGGCTGTCCTGTATGCGAGACTGAAGCCCCAGTAATTTTGCCTGAGAATACGGTTCGCCTGGTTTGACCGGGTTCATGCGTTCGATAATGCTGGCAGGATAACGTTGAAGTCCTTTGATTTCCAGTTTGCCAAATGTAAATGCAGGGCCGCTGTTAAGCGTAACTTGCAGTTCTGCGCTTTTGGCCTCTGGATTAACTGTGGAGAGGCTGTCTGCGATGGATGCAGCGGGGTATCGGTCGAGCAACAATGACTTAAGGGCGTTGCGCTTGGCAGATTCCCAATCATCGTGGCGAAAAACTGCACCAGGTCGCAACCCCCAGTTGGCCCGCATTTTTTCCAGGCGGGTACGGTTTTCAGTGGAGCTATCATCAAATGGGCCAGTAACTTGAAGATCGAAGGCAGTGACATGTACTGGCTCGCCCGGCTCAACAACAAGCATGACAGCCCAAGTGCCATTTTTGTGCGCCACATTTGCTTCAATCCGGGGCGAGTAATAACCTTCCGTACCAAGAAATTCGCGTATCTGATCCGGCGCCAGTTTGACTAACCGCTTAAGCTGGATATCATCCATGCGCTCGCTATTTTGCCAGCGATAGAGGTCGAGATTGTCCTCCAGCAATTTGCGCTGGGCATCAGGAATCGCAAGCTGAATATCATAGTGAAAAATCGCTTGGTTTTCATCTGCAAAGGCGGTTTGTGTCATTAGCATCAAGGCAAGACCCAATGCGGTTGCCAGAAAAGTGATGGCTGCCTTTATCATGGATATTTAGAACTGATTTTACGCATCAGTTCCCAAACCGGAATGGCTGCTAAACCGCCAACCATGCCTGCAATGTAGCTGGGAATGATGAAGTCAAATATGTTAAACCATAGCCGGCCAGCAAGGTAGCTGGTGATAAGCATGGCAATCATGGTAATTAAAATTTTATGCCAGAGTTTCATTCTTAAACCTCTTGGAAATTCATGGGGTTTCGTTTTTTTCTTGATTACAAAGTCTGACGGAATGAGGCGGTAGACGTACTACTTCACTCCCTCAATAGTTTGATGTTTTGTAATGCTGAATGAATTTAAGGGAGTCAGTCGCTCTTTATTTGCTGGTTTGCGCCTTCCAGATGGACACTTAATTTACCAGAACGCACATGCAGATCTCTTTGCGGGAAAGGAATCTCGATGTTGCGGTTCACTAATTCCGTTTCAATAGCCCATAAAAAACGCGCATGGGTGCTGCCAGGCGATGTCATCAGAGATTTTTCTACCCAGACTACCAACTCAAAATCCAGACTGCTGTCACCGAACTTCACTAACCAGACATCCGGTGCTCGACGATCATTATTGACAGTACCGTTTACAGTAAGCGCAGCCGCTATGGCAGCTTCCCGGACTAATTCCTTACTGGTGCCGTAAGCCACCCCAAAAGGAATGTGAATACGACGTACGGCTTCATCCAGCGTCCAGTTTGTGACGCGACCATTAATGAACTCCGAGTTGGGCACAATAATATCCACAGAGTCGTTGGTGGTAACGCGGGTATAACGCATGCTGATCTCAGTGACCGTACCTACAATACCGGACTGCAAATCAACAAAATCGCCCACCTTCAACGTTTGTTCTACAAGAATAATGATCCCCGAGATAAAATTGCTGAAGATATTCTGTAAACCAAATCCGATACCAACACCGATGGCTCCACCCATGATAGCCAGGCTACCCAAGTCAAAACCGAGCCATACCAGCCCCATGATGCTGCCAACAATCCACAAAAAATAGCGCAGGATACGACTAAGCGCATAGACCCCAGAATCCGACAGGCGTGTTTCATTGCCACGGCGTGCTACTCGCCAGATAGTGCGTTCGACCAGGGCCGAGGCCCACCAGGCAAATACCAGAATGAAGATCAGTCCCAGAACACGGTAAAGGGTAACGTTGGCAGTGCCGAGGGTAAACAGCGTACTTGTGCCAAACTCGTTGAATGTGCTGGTGATTAGTGTAATTGTGTCCATTGATATTCGCTCTGCGTCTATGCTGGCTATTGTGTTGTTGTGGTAAAAATCAAATTTATTGCATCATAGCCATATAGACGAAGCTTCCAGAAAATATGAGGGGAAGCTAGTTATAGTTAACTTCTGCACCAGTTATGACATCTGATATATGTCTTGCGCCTGTTCAAACCGGTATCGGGCAGTATTGATATGTTTAATATAATAACATATTGTTCTGCCCGGACTTTCTCCAGGGTGTTGTGCCTATTCTGAATTAGAAAAGATTACCTGTCAGGTGCAATTGGTTTTTGCTCCAGGATGGATGCAGAAACTCACAGTTTTTTGCTGCGTGGTGAGCGAAGTAACAGGTACGCGGCTGGAAGGACAAACATTGAAAGCAGAGGTGCTGTAATCATCCCGCCTACCATAGGCGCAGCAATGCGGCTCATGACTTCCGATCCAGTGCCGCTTCCCCACATAATAGGTAACAGGCCTGCCAGAATGACGGCAACAGTCATGGCTTTGGGGCGCACTCTCAGTACTGCGCCTTCACGGATGGCATCTTCCACCAATTCTCTGGTAAGTGTTGCCCCTGTCGCAAGCCGCGCTTCCAGGGCTTGCCGCAGATACAGCAGCATGATGACGCCAAATTCAGCCGCGACACCAGCTAGCGCTATAAAGCCGACGCCGGTGGCGACAGAGAGATTGTAGTTTAGCAGATATAAAATCCAGACACCGCCAGTGAGCGCAAATGGCAGGGTAGCCATGATGAGTGCAGCGTCATCTATGCGCTGGAATGCCAGGTAGAGCAGCACGAAAATAATGAGAATGGTTGCCGGCACAACCAGCTTCAGTCGCGCATTGGCTCTTTCCATAAATTCGAACTGTCCGGAGTAGGCCACGCTTATTCCTGGTGCCAGATTGACTTCGGTTGCCACTACTTTGCGCAGATCTGACACAACTGAGGCCAGATCGCGTCCTCTTACGTCAATGTATACCCAGCTTGAAAGTCGCGCGTTTTCACTTTTCAGCATCGGTGGTCCGTCGTTTATACGCAAGTCAGCGACAGTGCCGAGCGTGATGAGTTGGCCGCTTGGCGTGACGATGGGCAATTGCCGCAGTTTTTCCAGCGAATCACGTAGTTCACGTGGGTAACGTACGTTTATCGGATAGCGTGCTGTACCCTCAATTGTTTCCCCTACGTTCATCCCGCCGATAAGCGATGCCACTACGGACTGCACATCGCTGATATTCAGCCCGTATCGGGAGGCTGCATCCCGATTGATGGAAATATCTATATATCGACCACCGGAAAGTCGTTCTGCCAGGGCAGAAGAAACCCCTGGCACATTCTTTGCGACGCGCTCAACTTCTACTGCAATGCGCTCAATCGTACCAATATCCGTACCGGATATCTTTACCCCGATGGGACTTTTGATGCCTGTTGCAAGCATGTCAATGCGGTTTCGGATTGGTGGTACCCAGATGTTGGCGAGCCCCGGTATTTTAACAACGCGGTCCAGTTCCTCCACCAGTTTTTCCTGGGTCATGCCAGGTCGCCATTGATCGTGGGGTTTAAACTGGATCGTAGTTTCGAACATTTCAATGGGTGCCGGATCAGTGGCGCTTTCAGCACGACCGGCTTTGCCAAACACGCTGGCAACTTCTGGCACACTTTTGATCATTCGGTCACTTTGTTGCAGCAGTTCGGCAGCTTTGGCCACTGATAGCCCTGGCAAGGCAGAAGGCATATAGAGAAGATCGCCTTCATCAAGAGGCGGCATAAATTCCCCCCCGAGCCGCATCATCGGCCATAGAGAGGTAGTAAAGGCCAGTACTGCGACTACTAACGTAGTTTTTGGCTTGCGTAACACGGCATCCAGTAGGGGCCGGTAAACCGTAATCAGCACGCGGTTAAGTGGATTAGCCTGCTCGCTTGGTATTTTCCCCCGAATCCAGTACCCCATCAGGATAGGGATTAACGTGACGGCCAAGCCTGCTGCACCTGCCATAGCATAGCTTTTGGTGAAGGCAAGCGGACCGAAGAGTCGACCCTCCTGTGCTTCCAAAGTGAATACTGGCAGGAAGGAAAGCATGATAATCAGCAGGCTGAAAAAAAGTGCAGGTCCGACTTCCATCGCTGCATGAGTGATCACTTGCCAATGTGCGGTGTTATCTAACGGCTGCCCTGGATGTTCGTGATGCCAGGATTCCAGTTTTTTATGGGCGTTTTCAATCATCACCACAGCCGCATCCACCATCGCACCAATGGCAATGGCAATCCCCCCTAACGACATAATGTTAGCGTTAACGCCTTGGTAACGCATTACGATAAAGGCAATGAGAATTCCCAGTGGCAGTGAAATAATCGCCACAAGTGCTGAGCGAATATGCCATAAAAATAGCGCGCAAACGAGTGCAACAACAATAAACTCTTCAATCAGTTTGTGGCTGAGATTTTGAATGGCATTATCGATTAATTGGCTTCGGTCATAAGTGGTTTTGATTTCCACTCCGGCCGGCAGGCTTTTCTTCATATCAGCCAATTTTGCCTTAACTGCTGAAATGGTTTCGCGGGCATTTTTTCCGGAACGCATAATGATCACGCCACCTGCAACTTCCCCTTGGCCATTGAGCTCGGCAATACCGCGTCGCATTTCCGGGCCAACTTGTATTCTTGCGATGTCACCCAGGTGTACAGGTACACCTGACCCACTCACTGCAACAGGAATGCTACGAAAATCATCCAGAGTTTTCAGGTAGCCGCTTGCACGTACCATATACTCGGCTTCACCTAGTTCTACTACAGAACCACCTGCCTCCTGGTTGCTGTTCTTGATGGCCTCCAGCACTTTGCTATGAGATATGCGGTAGGCTGCAAGCTTTACTGGATCGAGCACAATCTGGTACTGTTTGACCATACCCCCGATGGATGCAACTTCAGCTACATTGGGTATGCTCTTAAGCTCATACTTCAGGAACCAGTCCTGTAAAGACCGAAGATCTGAGAGATCAAGCTTGCCACTGTGATCAACCAGGGCATATTCATAAATCCAGCCTACTCCCGTTGCATCGGGTCCGAGCGCGGTCTTTGCCCCGGCTGGCAGACTTCCCTGCACCTGATTAAGGTATTCCAGTACGCGGGAACGTGCCCAATAGAGATCAGTGCCATCTTCAAACAGTACATATACAAATGAATCACCAAAGAAAGAGTAGCCGCGTACAGTTTTTGCCCCTGGTACCGAGAGCATTGTGGTGGCAAGGGGATAGGTGACCTGGTTTTCCACAATCTGCGGTGCCTGGCCCGGGAACGTGGTGCGGATGATGACTTGTACGTCAGAAAGATCCGGTAATGCATCTACAGGGGTGGATCGCACGGCCCAAAGACCCCAGAATACAAGAAATACCGTGGCAAGCAGTACCAGAAACCGGTTATATACCGACCATTGAATCAGGCGCGCAATCATTGGCTGCCTCCCGATTTTTCGATATGGTCTATATTCATTCCTGTATCACTTTCATGAAAGGAAAAGTTAACAATGTCGCCTGCCTTGATCCCTTTAGCGAGTTTCTTGTCGGTAATATTAAAGGACATAGTCATCGCACCCCATCCGATCGATGGCACGGGGCCATGGGAGATGGTGATGTCATCGGCAGACAATTCTTCTACTTTGCCATGTGCTTCGTGAACCGGTGATGCACTTGTTTTTTTCTGGCTTTCCATGCGTGCCAGAACGCCCTTGAGGCTGGCTTCAGAATCAATCATGAACTGGCCTGAAGCTATCACTTTTTCTCCCTCGTTCAAACCTGATAAAATTTCCGTTTTCCCATTTCCTTCACGCCCGACTTCGACTTCCGCCGGATGGTAGCGATTATTCTCATCAGCCACGATCACCAGATTACGTTTGCCGGTAGCGATAATCGCAGCCGAAGGCACCAGTAGCCTATTGTGGCTGGTAGCGTTGTTGATACTCACCCGTGCGTACATGCCAGGGCGAAGTTTTTCGTTTGGATTGGGAAACTCCATCCGGACGCGGATAGTACGTGTTTCACGGTTTAGTTCGGGTAAGAGTGCGGTAACACGGCCCTCAATCGCTTGCTCCGGCCATGCAGTAAATTTTGCCGAAACGGACTTGCCGACAGCGATTTCGGAGCTTTGTGATTCTGGTACTTCGGCTTCGAGCCAGACGCTGGAAAGCCCATTTATTTTTGTGAGCATCTGGCCTGGTGTAACGATCATGCCTTCTCGTACATTCACCTCTAGCAATACACCACTTAATGGAGAGGAAATAGTGACTATTTCCAGCGGTTTACCCAGTTTTTCCATGCGCGAAATCTGGGCTTTGCTCATGCCCAACTGCTGTAAACGGCCAAGGGCGGCGCCGACAATACTGGTATCACCGGATTTTTTAAGCGCAATATACTCAGCTTGTGCACCATACCATTCCGGTACACGCACATCCACCAGAGGGGCGCCAGCTGCAATGATGTCGTTCGGTGCCAGGGCGTAAACCCGCTCCACGATGCCGCCAGTACGCGACTGCACAATGGCAACCAAACGTTCGTTGAATCCAAGACTGGCTACGGCTTCCACATCTTGCTCAAGTTTGCCGGTTTCCACCATGGCAAATTTCACGCCGGTATTCTGGGTGAGCATCGGGTCAATGCGAACGCCACTCGCTCCTGAACCGCCTTCATCAGCATATTGGGCTACCAGTTCCATGTCCATAAAGGGAGATTTACCAGGATTATCAAAGTGCTGGTTGGGTACCATGGGGTCGTACCAATACAGCGCTTTACGATCAGCTTTTTCTGAAGGCGAGTTTTGTGTGGATTTTTCTACTATACCAGCGTCTGAATACGGGCGAGACGCTAACCAGTAGCCCCCTGCAGCACCTAACCCGGCCAGGATAATTGCCGATGCAATATAGGGAAATAGGATTTTTTTGTTCATTGTTGTTTCTCCGTGGTGAGATAGCGCAGTTTGGTGTCTATCTCTGCTTGCCTGGCTTCCAGATCAATGCGTTTCATGCGAGTATCAATGAGAGAAGTGCGTGCATCCAGAACTGAAATTAATGGTTCTTGACCGGCACGGTATCCAATAGTGGTTAGCTCAACTTTTTGACCTCGTAATGGCAGCCATTCACGATCCATGCGTTCAATTTGACGGGATAGTGTGGTGCTTTCTGCAATCAGGGCCTCTAACTCTTCTGTGTGCTGGCGCAGCATGGTTTCCCGCTCAGCGGTGATGCGCTCCAGTTCCTTTTGCGTAGCGGCAATTTTTGGGTCCTGTCTGGTTTTGGAAAAAATCGGAAGATCCATCGAAAACTGCAACGAAATCATATCGCCATAAGTTTGGCCGCGCCGCTGATAAGCTAACTCGACACCCCAGTCGGGTTTTTTAGACGCTTGTGCCATCGCTACTTCAGCTCGCGCGCCATTTTCCATCGTATTGAAAATGGCGAGGTCGGGATGGTGTTGTAATCCGTGGCGAATATTTTCTTCCGGCATGGCAAAGGTTGGCGGTGCCCCAGTCAGTGGCTCCCGGGATGCAGTGCCTACCCAACGCGAAAGTGCAGCACGTGCTTTTGCCAGATCACGTTCCAGGTCGTCGCGCCGATCAGCCAGAGTGGCAGCTTCCTGGCGAGGGAGCAGGGTGTCTGTCGACTTCCCCTGTCCGGCTGAAAATCGAGCTTTGACGGCCACTGACAGCAGGAGGTTTTCCTTGTCCAGTTCATCAAGCAGCTTCTGTTTTTGCTGCAAAAAATACACTTTGAGCCAGGCACTGGCAGTGTCTCGCTTTACTGCCAGGCGTTCGATCTGTAGCTCGGTATCTGCACGGGTTATGTTTGCATCAGCCAATTGCCGCGCTCCTTCACGTCTGTCACTGTTAGGGACCTCTTGCATCAAGCCGATCATTTGCATGGTCATGGGTTCTTGAGTCAGACCCCAGGCATTGGTGCCTGAAATAGGCAAATTGTTGATGCCGATTTTTAATTTTGGGTCAGGTAATTCACCTGCTGCAGCGCGCAGGGACTTTGCAGCTGCTACATTGTTTTCCTTGGCTTGGAGTTGCGAAGCGCGTGAGTCGGCGATGTGTAACGCTTCGTCATAACTCAGTGCATAGCTGGTTGTGGTAAAGGCGGCAAGAAACAGCGCAAGCGCGATTTTTCTGCCTGGTGCAACAAAGGCTGCTGTAAACATGATGATTTTTCTCCAAACAAACACGAAACTGCCCCACACGTAATGTGTGGGGCAACATGCGAATGCGGGAGCAGTTTAAATGCGGAAAACTTTAAATTGAATGCGCAGTGGCGGCGATCCACTCGCTAATAGAAGAAAATTGTTCCTGCCGTCATAGCCAGGTTGTACGTTGACCAGTTTGAATTTTGGTAAGTCTAGAATTGCAACGAATAACGAAGGCGACAGGTCAAGCGAATGCGTTTGATTTAATTGTGCAGTCTGATCGCAATGTGCTTTGCACAAGGGGGAAGATTGGCTGTCTTTATGACTCATCTGCGGACAGTCCATAGGCATGGCTGATTCCAACTCTGCCGAAAGTGGTTCGGAAGGCAAGACTTGCGGGCAAGCGTAGGCAGCGACCATGAACTGGCTAACTACCAGCATCAGAATGGTCAGGAATGAAATCAGCCTGCTTGCTTTTATTGGGAACATGAAATACATCTTAAGAGAGTTTGAACATATTGTCGAGTACAAACTGGCTAAATTTTTTTAGCATAATTTTTGTAGAGCTACAAATTCTCAATCTCCGTTTTTATGTTGGTTTGTAATGTTCACGCTGCCTTCTTTTGTTTGATTCCCTGCGGTCTGTTTTCGGTTGCATTTCGTTTTATTTTTAGCGTGGTATTGCCGGGCCGCGCTTTCCCGTGACGTATATGAAAAACCAGCATCAAAGGTACACTTAGCCCAACAACCCAGTGCAACAAAGGTAGCCAGTCTGTATTTTCTGTGTCTGCAAAATAATAGAGCGCGTACCCTGTCATGGCCAGCCATAAAAAAAGGCCTTTCATGAATAATCCGGTATGGCGGTTTTTTTTGAGTTGCCATGCGCGGTGGGCGTGGGTAGGTAGCACTGATCCAAGTGTCAGCAAAGCCGCAAACACTACCAGACCATGCAGGCGCAACCACCATATTTCCAAAGGATGAGGTGCTTCGCCAAATTCGCCCTGAACGCGCATAAAGTAGTGTGAGACCAACCACAATGAGCCACTAAACCACAGCAGGCTAAACACGCTATATAACCAGCGTTTATGATATTTGGAGAAACGAATGGAGGTGGGGGTGATTTTGTTCATGAATTATTTTGATGAGTCGAAAATACGATAATTGCCATTGTCCGGATCGGTATACATAATTAGCGCACGGGCATTAAATCGATCAAGCGTTGTAGCAGAACGGGAAGGATCTATATGTACAATTTTGGTTAATGCATCTGCAATCATGCATTCTTCAGCCAGCACGGTCACGCTTTGTCCAACCCTACAGGCTTTACGTGTCAGCGGGTTCACCAGCGGGGTCACCCACTCTCCCTTGTGTTCCCTCGAAGCGAAATATCCTGCAGAAGTAGCGACTGAACCGCAGGTCAGATTCAACAGCGGGACAGTCTGTGCAGGTGCATCAGGCATGCGCACATGAATGGTCTGACTTTTCTCGCCGAATAGTCGCATATCCCCTCCGGCATTGATGCGGGCAGACATTATACCGAAATCTTTCAATGCCTGAATGGCGAGGTCCACAGCATAACCTTTAGCAATACCGGAAAGATCGATACGCAATTTGCGTGCAAAATGAACCTGATTGTCTGGCAGGAGCGTGATATGCCGCCAGTTGCCTTTCTCGTTACTTTTTGGCATGCCCTGTTGTTTTGGTAAAAACCCTAACCGGGTGAGCGTTGGCGCGATAGTAATGTCAAATAGCCCGTCACTCGATTCGGAAATGGCGTTTGCGGTTTTTAACACATGCCAGGTATGTGCTGATACTTTCACCGGCTTTTCATGTGCCCAGCGATTCAAACAGGAAACTTCAGAGTCGGGGTGCTGATAGCTCATTAACCGATGCACTTTTTCCACCACTTCAAAGGCTCGTGCAATAGCTACCTGAACTGATTCAGGGGAGTACCCCGCAGCGGAAATTTCTACAATGGTGCCCAGAAGTGGTCGCGCACGAACCTGTTCCATGCTTATTTCGGCATTGGTAGTGCGAAATTGTTCGAGCGCTGCGTTCATTTAAGCGCCACCTGGTAAGTAGCGAGAATACGCTTTACACCGTTGGTGATGTTTTTGCATGAAAGCGTGGCACCACTGATATTTTTGATATCGTCATCCAGGCGTAAGGCATCACCATTTTTCTTGCCGGTAAATTGCGCTCGCCACTTCGCATTTTTAATCTCGCCTCCGTGAGTTTCACGATAATCCAGAATATCGATGCCTTTCACCGTTCCATCGGCAGATAACGCAACCGCATAAGTAATGAACTCGTGCTTACCGATTACTTCATCCAGCACAAACCACCCGATTGTTTTGTTGTTTGTCTCTACACGCCATACTTGTTGCGCCTGATTGCGCACTCTCACCCCGCTAGATTTTTCAATCTGCTGTTTCATCTCTGGCGTAAAAGTGATATCCGCGGGCACAAAATGGCTGGCTTCAGGGAACAATGTTTTTTGAGCCTGCTCTACACTGAGATACTGTACCGCGAATGCCGGCGCAGATATGGCAGCGGGGATTATTATGGCTGGAATCATGAGCCAATTAGATGATTTCATCTTGTTTCCTTAAAAATTGAAACCGATTTTTAATCGTAATTCTTGTTTTGTTTTTTCTATCAGGTGCAAGTTGCTGTCAGTCTGTCCGACATACTCTTCAAATCCACCGCCTTTGATTTGCGGCATCCAGCTCAGGGTTGCCCACCAATCTTTACTGCCGTAATGAATGGTTGGTCCAGCAAAAACAGACCATCTTTCCTGACCTACTTCTGTCTCAAATTCAGTTTCATAGATGATTTCTCCGCCTACAAACCAGTTAGGAGCAATGCGGTAAGACAATCCTGTTCCGCCCATAAAGCCAATTTCCATTTCGGGCTTGGTGGACCATTCGTAGTCTTCAGGTAATCCTGCTATAACGCCTCGCTTGGCCAGTGTTGCTTCCAGCCCAAGATTTCCCACCCATATGAGTTCGCCATCCAGAAAATATTTCTGGGCTAACAACAGGGTTTCAAAAGTGAGTTTTTTCTTTTTTTGTCCGGAATGCGGATCCAGCCATGAATAAGAAGTTGAAAAATAGCCGGCTAAACCAAAATCATCTTTGGCCGGGCTGAGAAAGTTGTATTTTAATGAACCTTCTACACCAGAAGGACGCATGCCATAATTTTCATCTTTAGGGATGTATCCATTAATCAGCAAACCTTCTGTTTTGATGGATTGTCCCAGTACATACACTGCACCTGTCAGGCTGTTGGTTATACCGTATTCAATTTCTGTTTTTGAGTCCAGCGCCTGATAGGTTCCTTGACCTTTGTCGGATCGTCGCGTCAGATGCTGAACCAGTTCCACTGCACCATCCGGCAAAGTTTCAGCACCTTTGAGTACGCCAAATAAACTTTCATCTGCCTGTGCAGGCGAGGCAATCACCAGCAGACTGGCGATAAGGGTTAAGTGTTTGTTATTCATTACATACTCCGAACAAGTCAGTTTTTAAATTGTGCTGGCTGGCTTGCCCGGAAGGGATGGCTGGCTAAAATGGGTTGCCTGCAAAGGCTGGTAAGGTTATATAAGCATCATGCTAAGGTACCAAGTGGCACCAAATTTCTATTTGGTTAAGATCAGTTTTCCGGCGCGAGTCTGGCGCAGACTGTAGTGTTCACCTTGATGCTGGATAATCAGCACATCACGGCGTCCAAGCAATGCAGCGCTGGTGACCAGGCGGGCAGCTTCTGTTTCATTAATCACCGCTACAGATTGATGAACGGCATGGTGGTGGGGCAGGCTGGGTTTAATTGTCTGATTCATATTAACTGATCTTTTATTAAATGCGAATGATTATCATTTGATCATATAAGGTGTGTTCAGTCAACAAATTTTAATTGTTTTGTGTTGTTTTTGTTTGAATAGAATTTTGTGTTGAGATGCGGCAGCGAAGATGCTGGCTAAGCGCATGGTGACGACATAGTGGATAGCTTCCAATTAGCTGATAAAGTTGGTCATGGATGAAAGGAAGGTATCGGGACTCGAAAAAAAACAGCCCGGAAAACCGGGCTGTTCAAGGAGGAGTAGATTATTGTTATATCACTGGACAAGTTGCGGACGATGCACCTTTGAGCGGCTGGATCATTCTGAAGTTGTAGCCAGGTGGGTTGATGGTAGGTAAGCGCTTTACCGTCAGACGATGGATCGGCAGGTTATTGGCGGTAACCAAACCGTTGATCTTCGGTCCTTGCAGATACTTGACGACGGCCTCGCTGATGTCCATCACGTCCAGACTGTTGGGCAATGGAGTGCCAGCAACCACACCTGGGCCTGACACTTGAACGATGCTGCCATCCGTCTTCACAACCTGGATATTACGGCCACGGCAAGGGTTGCAGTTGTTGATTGTGGTCGGATCATCCGCATACCAATAGCCGGTAACTTCGTAGCCAGCGTGAGCTGGGCTGCCATCAGAAGGCAAGCACTGCTGGAATGTTGCGCTGGTGGTACGATTGTCGTAAAGCTCATGGTCATCCATTGCAACGCCGTTAACTTTGATGTTGCTGCCGCGGTTGGTGCTCCAGGGCCGGGTAGGATCGGCAAAGGTCAGCACTGTAGGGTTTATTGGGGTAGCGCCCATAAATCCATCGCATGCATCTACGTCATAGCTCACACCACTGTAACCAAACATCCAGCCACCTGTCCAGTTAGCTGGATCCGGGTGGAAGGTACCGCCAATTGACTGCTCAATTGCAAACTTCAGGTCAGCACCACAGGCTTTATTGGTTCGACCCAGTTTTGCAGCGATAGGGATGTAATGGTAGATGTCATTCATGGTGATGGCACCGCCAACCGCCACATGGGTTCCATATCGGAAGCCACGCATCGATGCAGATTGAGCCTGACCAATGTTAGCCATAGCATCGGCGATCAGGTCATGTGAACTACCCTCAACCACACCGGGCATGTCTTCATCCACGAAGTTGGAACGGTGCAGACCCACCTGGGTATACGCGATCACTTCGTCGATCGGGCGCATCAGCTGCGTGGTGTTGCCACCAACCGTTACCGTTTGCCCAGGCACAAAAGTTCCCCTTACGAAAGGCTTACGTACGGAAACGATCTTGGCTGCAACAGCAAGGTTCGGAATAATGTCACTGGTAATAACGTTTTGCTTGAATTCCCAGCTGGTGATTGCGCCGTTGGTAACATTCAGTTTCATTTTGCCGACAATAGTACCGTCCTGTCCTTGTTCTACGATGAGGGTCTTGCGGCCATCAGGGTTCACTGCGACGATTGGAGCGATGGTGCGTTCATGCATGTCGGAGTTGAGCATCACATCCGGAGCTGGAGAGAGCGTCTCGGCTATCTGGATATCGCGGGCCATTTCCAGCTCGGAGATCATCACAACCACATCGACTTTTTCTACGTTGCGCAGTCTGTTGACATAGCAAGGTACTTCAGTCTTGCCATCAGCAAACATGTAGTTCTTGGTCACGCTGGTGCCAACGGCAGCAATGGCGCGTGCTGTGGTCATGCCCAGAATACCCACTTTAACGTTACCGACCTGTTTGATGCTATAGGCTGGCAATACGCGCATGAGGGGACGAACAATGCCGGTAGCTGGATCGGTAGCTGTCGCACCGCATACGGCGGTGTCATCAAATTGGTTGGTGTAATACAAGTTGGCAGCCAGGGCATTCCAGTTAGCCAGCGGCGGAGTTGTCGCGGTACCTTTGAAGGTTTCTTCAAAACGGGCTGGGCCATAAAGGAAGTCCCAGTTACCCGGTGCATGGGCCACATAACCGAACATGTTCAGCACGTCAATCATGGCTTGCCCACGACTAAACAGCGCCTCACCGGAACCTTGAACGGTGTCACCGGTATTGATTAGCAAAGAGTGGTCGTAGGATTTGCAGGTCTTGCTCTTGCAATCAGCATAGGTGGCTTCGCTGCGGAGGGCTTTGATCTGGGTATACATGCGCGCCATACCGCCTTCAAGGTATCTGCCGGTGGCATCGCTACGCAGGTTGGGGCGCGGCAGCAAATGGCCATGAATATCACCGGTTTGAATGAGTGTGACAGAGCCGCTACCAGCTTGAACTGGTGATACAGCCCCGGCTATAGCAACACCGAGCAGCGCTGTCGCCGCCTTTAAGTGAATGTTACGCATGTTATTCCTTCCTTAATAAGAATTGTATATTTGGTGTGATGCTAATGCCGTTAAAATAAATCAATAACGGTATCTTTTGAATTAAAAAGCAAAATGCGTGCCATATTCACATCGAATTAAAATATGCAATTAAAATAATTCGTTACGGATTAAGAAAGGTTTAATTTAGAGTCAGTTGGTATATTTTATTTGAAAAGTAACGAAAAATCGGGCGGGCATTGATGTGTATAAAGGGCATGTGTGCCCGATTGTTAGGTTTTAGCGAGAATAATGTCAATGCCTCAAATCGCTATTAAAGGAAAGTTTAAGTTGCATGCAAATTTTAGGATAATACAAAAAGCCTGTCAGATTGATAGGAATGCAAGATTTGTATAACAGGATATTTTGATCTAAAAATAATAGTAAGCAACATGGTTAACATTTTTGACGGCAATTATGTTGGTACGGGATTATTCGCACGACAGTTTCGGCGGCTTGGTGGATGGTCCCCGCATGAAGGATGAAAAGCTACGGAGATGCTGACCGCTATAACCATCGCGAAGGTAACGAGGAATACAGTCAGGCTGGCAACATTTACCGGCTAATGAATGATAAACAGAAGGCGAAGCGCTCCATAATCTGGGTGGGTGCGCTATTTAGCGTGCCGTGCGATATACAGGTGCGCCAGACCGCTTACTTTTGCTAGGGTGATAAGGAGTAATGCAGCCGTGTTGTGAAGGGGGTGGACACTAATGTTGGTGAAATCAGCGGTTAGACTGCAGCCTGCTTTCGCATCAGTTTAATGGAGTAAAGGTAAAAGTTTTTTCCTGAATAAGGTTAACGTCTGTCAAAATGGTTTTAAAAAAATAAGCTTCGGTATTTCGGTATTTCGGTATAAATATGAATGATATGGTGAACTTATGGCCATTTTCAATATAAGGGAAAAAAATGCGTTACTTATTAATGATTTTGCTTGTGGCTGTAGCGAATATGGTATTTGCAGCAGACTATGTTCGTGAAAAAAAATGGGCTGATGAAATTACCCCTGGCATAGTAGTTGGTGATCCGGTCTACCTGGAGCAGAAGAATCACCACAAATTTCTGACGCTATTTACAGAAGCAAAAGACGCGAAAGTCGGCTTGATTATTGTGCATGGCACCGGCATTCATCCTGACTGGGGAATGATTGGCACTTTACGTACACAGCTTGCTGATGAGGGTTATACAACCTTGTCAGTTCAGATGCCTGTTCTTGCGGTTGATGCGAAATCAGAAGCATATAAAGCGACTTTTAAAGAAGCTGCAGAGCGTCTGCAGGTAGCAGTGGCATTCTTGAAAGCCAAGGGTTACGGGAAAGTAGCGATTGTTTCTCATAGTATGGGTTCGAAGATGGTTCAGGCTTTTCTTGTGAATAATCCGGATTCTGGCGTATCTGCCTGGGCTGCTTTAGGTATCTCGGATGTGGATAGTTTTGCTGGAATCAATATGCCTGTTCTGGATCTCTATGGTGTAAATGATTTGCCGTGGGTGTTGAAGGGTGTTAAAAAACGGGGAGAGTCACTAAAAAATAAAGTGGGGTCTACACAGTTGTCGGTACAAAAAGCTGATCATTTTTACACGAGCCATGAAGCAGAAATGGTCAACCTGGTGAAAACATTTATGGATAATTCACTTTAGCAATAGCGAGGTATGTTGCTATTTGCAATGAGCCTGACAACCATAATCTGGTTTATATGACTTGTTGCCTATTTGGGGATCAATTTTATCGCGATTGATACATCGTGTTAATTGTTTCTAAGCGAGTATTTAGCTATATTCAAAATCATATCTGGAAAAATTGAATGAAAAAAATGAATAAAGTGTCCGCCCTGCTTATGTTTGCACTGCCATTAGCATTTTTATCAGGCTGTGTTGTCAATCCCGGTCAACCAAATACGCGCATGGAAGTTGGAGGGTCTGTCGTGAATGGCGACCTGAACAGTTTTTATTTTTCGATGAGTGAGTATTATCGTGTTCCTCAGCGTGATGTAATTTATATTCATGAGCGGCGGATTCCTGATTATGATATTCCCGTGGTTTTGTTTATATCGCAGAGGGCGAGAGTGTCACCTTCTGTGATTGTTAATTTACGACTTTCCGGGAACAGCTGGATGGATATCAGTTTGCGTTATGGTATCGGCCCGGATGTTTACTATGTTCCGGTTCAGAATGTTTACGGCGCGCCATATGGTCGTGCTTATGGTTATTATCAGAACAGAAACAGGAATGAATGGAACCGGATAAGACTGGCTGACGATGACGTGGTAAATATGGTCAATTTACGCTTTATTTCAGAACGTTATGGTTATCCTCCCGAAGAAGTGATGCGGATGCGTTCGTCGGGCAGGAATTTTGTGACTATCCACGATGAGGCGCGACGAAGCAAAGGTAGTGGGGATTATCGCCAACAGGATCGTAAAGAGTCTCGGGAACCTGTGATCAAGCAGGAAAGGCGCGAGCAGGAATATCGTCAGCAAGATCAAAGAAGGGATGCAAGAGAACCCGTAATGCAACCGGAGCGGCGGGATCAGGAGTACCGCCAACAAGATCGCAGGGAAATGCGTGAGCCTGTGATGCAACAGGAAAGACAGGAGCGGGATTACCGTCAGCAAGATCGCAGAGATACCCATGAACCCGTGATGCAACAGGGACGCCAGCAGAAAGAAATGCGCCAACAGGATCGTCAGGAAACACGTGAAACTGTGAAACAGCAAGACAAGCAGAAGAAGGAAACTCGCCAGAAGGGACGTAATAATGATGAGGGCGACACTGATAAACAGGATAAAAAAGGGAAGGGTGCCTTTCGTGGTACGGATGAAGAACGGGGCCGCTAGGTAGTATTAAAATCAGCGAGATTATTGGGAGGATTCAAAATCTCGCTGAAGCTTGGTTTAAATTACTTGCAGTCACCAATGCGCTTCCCGCTCATGCGCTGCGTGATATCCATTTTCCCTTGGCCTTTGATGTTTGAACTGATTTTGGTTTCGCCGCTAAAACTGTTTCCGCTGTAAGTAATTTTCCCCGAACTATCTGTATCACCTTCTTTGCCGCGGCACTGCATGGACCAGGTGACAGTATTGCCTTCCACTTTGGTGCTGGTCATTTTGCAGTCGTTATTTTTGTCTTTGGGTTGTGTGGTCGGCACAGCATTGCTTTTGGTCATGCACTGGGTATGTTTCATTGGTTGCATTGCTGCGGCTGGCATACCAGGCATCTCCATCTTGCTGGTGATTTCCCACATTCCGTCTTGCATATTTGGCTCGGCATTGGCGGCGGTGCTGAGGAATCCAAGTAGTAGCAACAGCAAAGTTTTCTTCATGGTTATGCTCTCCTGATTGAGGTTTAGTTTCGCTCCGGGCACAGAATTGAAAAGCATGCTGATGAAGCCAAAATTTTACTGTTATCAGCGTATTAGGTGTACGGAGCTAAATAACATTAGCGTAAGCTCACTTGAAACGCAAATTGGTTTGGTATCTGTTGAAATAGTCTCGAGAATACCGTGTAATTGATTGTGTTTAACAATATTACACTGCAACATCCTGGAGCAGTTTTCGCTGGAATGAATAAAAAGTGTTGGCGACAACAGTGGCTTCATCCAGCGTCAGGGTTTGTTGCAGCGTGCCCGCGTGTTCAGGCAGCACAAAACGAATGCCGGGTGCGAGATCAAAAGTATAGCGGGTAATGCTGTTCGCTACTTTTTGAAAGGCGACAACAGCTACGTTGCTCTCATCCATGCGTATTTTACCTTCTTGTGTAAGGGAAAAATGAATTGGCTGCCCGCTCATGGCGCACAGAGTTTCAACTGTAGCTGCTGTATTCAGCATTCGGGGAAGCGCAAGCGCATCCAGTGCAGAAAGAACGTGTAAGGTTTCATGCGGGAAGTGAACCTGAATATCGGTTTTAACAACATTGAAAGGTGGGCAGCCAATCTGATCATTAACAATGAATATCGCATCCAGTGCCGTAAGCTCATCCAGGGAATCACGATCAAAACCTTCGGTCAAAGGAGCGGTTCCAGTTTGGAGCCAGCGTAAAAGCACGGCAAGATAGGTTTCGCGTGTGTCGTCGCAGGCCTCGTTTTTGATCCGGCGTTCCAAAGGGTAAGCGCGTTGAATCCCTGTCAGTGCAGCCAGCACACGTTGAGTATCAGCGGTAGCCTGGGGTTTTGTAGTCAATTTTCAAATCCTGCCTATCGTGGGTGAATATTTATTTATCGGTAAGCCTGTAAGCATACCAATTGTGCGGCATTGTGTCTCCGTTTCTAAGTCAAATATGCCGGCAAACATTCCATTTTTATGGTTTGTTCTACGTGGGTTTTCAGTTATCCTAGTAGCCTGTGTGATCTATCAATTTGCTTATTATTTAATGTATCCAGCTAATCCAGTCATGCCATTGATGATGAAACGGCGTCGAGTGAACAGAAAAGCCGATGCAAACTCAATGCGTAAAGAATCAAAAGTCTGTTAACCCTCTATTCAGTCCCTATGAAAACTATCGCTATCGATTACGGCACGTCCAATTGTGCTGCTTCTTTTGTTAATGGGGGGGAACCTTCGCTGGTTGAGCTTGAACCGGGCAGCGGTTTGCTACCCTCAGTACTTTGGGTGCCACGTTCGCCTATTCGCAACCTTGTAGTGCCGCAGGGTGAAGTTGAAAAAGTAGCTGAATTGTTACGAGCCGAGCAAGCTGAAATCCAAAAAAAAAGGCTGGAACAGGAGGTGCTTGTCGGAAAGCCGATCAATCCGTCCGGCCTGGAAAAACTAAGCAGTGAGTCTGTCCTGAAAATGGCGTGGGATAGCGCTCGCCGGGATGCTATGCAACAAGTTGCGGAAGAGAATAAATCCGAAGACTTAAGTGCGCAGCTTATACGCTCGTCTGAAGTTTTACTGGGTACTGAAGCGATCCGTATGCACATGGATGACCCGAGTCTGGGCTATTTGATCAAATCACCTAAAAACTTTTTAGCCGTTGATCTTTTTCCTGAGCAAATCGAGTTTTTTGTGGCCATTACAGCTGTTTTTTTACGCTATCTCAAGCAAACTGCAGAAAAAGCGCTGGGGGTGGAGGCTGATTTTGTAGTGCTGGGACGACCAGTTAAATATCACGGAGCTGGCGAATTTGAACCAGGAGCGTTGGAGATTATGCGCCGTGCGGCTGGGGAGGCAGGGATAAATAATTTCGTTTTTGAATATGAACCGATTGCGGCTGCAGTGGCTTACGAGCACCAGCTGGCAGAAAATAAACGGGTTCTGGTGCTGGATGCAGGAGGAGGAACGACAGACGTTACATTAATGCAGTTAGGTCCTGACAGAAAATTGAAGGCAGAGCGTAAAGCCGATATTCTCAGTACATCCGGTGAGCGGTTGGGTGGGACAGATCTGGATGTGGCTTTTGCAAAGCAGTTTTTTGGCCGGGCTTTTGGCATAGGCATAATGACGAAAACAGGTTTGCCTATCCCCAAAAGCGGTATTCTGGATGCGCTTACTATTACAGATATACCGGCCCAGACACGTTTTTATGGTCGTGCGATGGCAGTGGAACTGAATGAGTACTTGCGTGATGCCGTGGATAAGGAACCAATCAAGCGGCTGATCGAGATGAAAGAAAATCATCTGGCCATGCGCGTAAACCGAAGTGCTGAACTAGGTAAAATTGCCTTGTCAGATGATGAGCAGGTAACTATTTCGCTGGATTACTTTGATAATCCGCTGGATATTCCTGTGGGCAGGCCAGAGCTGGAGCTGAATATGACTCTGTATATTGAGAAAATTGTTTTATTGATGAGCGATGCATGCAGTCAGGTTGGAGTGGAACCTGATGAAATATTTATAACTGGCGGTACATCCAAAATTCCACTGATGAACCGAATGGTGCGCGCGCGTTTTCCGGGCGTAGCAATTATTTCTGGTGATAATTTTGGTAGTGTGGCAAAGGGGCTGGCAATACGGGCTGAAACAATTGCCAGTGCATTTTAGATTGTCACTGGTATCGAGTCTATTCTTAATATTGGCTTGCTATGCAGATAAGATGGCTAAAATTCCTGCTGCAAGAAAGGCGATCCCGGTAAAGATAATTGTCATATTCGGCTGTTTCGTATTTGCACGTACCTGAACATCGGCTTTGAGGATTTGCATTTCAGTTTCACCTTCCACGGCAATTTTTAGCTGATATGTTCCTGTCTGATTGACTTTAAACAAAGGCAATGCCTCTTGAAAAGACACCGAAGGGGTTGAATCAACAGCCGGAGAAATGCTACTGAAGTGAATATCTACAAGTACGTTGGTGCCATCTGAGACAATGGCGTGATATTTGTTTTTCGGCGGGTTACTGCTCAGTATTAAAGGCCCATGAGATGCATCAATGCGTATGATAAGTCCTACATCATTCATTTCTGGAGCAAGTTGCAATTGAATAGGGTCAAAAAGCAGTTTGCCTGACTTTTGTTGGAAGGACACTGTTTGGGTTGCCACAATTTCACCAGTAAAAAATCGGACATAAGTATAGTAAGCAGGCCCAATAATCAGCCCCGCAATTAGAAAGATGACGCCGATTGGAGTATTCATGATGTTGGTTTTCCCGACAAGGTTCGTAACGCGCAGATAAGGTTTAAGCATACCTGATTCTTGAAATTGAGTAGATAGGAACGTCAGGTTGCTGGATTGATTGTTTACAAATCAATTTGATAGCGCGACAATATATAATTGTATACATCGTTATCCTGAATTCAATAATAACCCTGTTCTTATTTGCCTGTTTTACGGCGTTAAAAAAAGGAAAATGTATGGCTAGCAGACCCACTAAGACGATTGAAAAGGCCACTAAAACAAAGACTGCTCGTGCTGCTGCCCCTGTAGTAAAACGAAAATCAGCGCCGCGCACTCGGGCTGCTAAAGCGGGTGATATTGCACCTTCATCCAGAGCCAAAGAAATTAAAAAATTCGCCGTTTCAAAGGCAGTAGATGCTGCGCAGGAATCCAAAATTGTTGCAGTGAAAGATATTCTGGCCGTTTCTGCATTGGGTGATACACAGGCACTGGCAAAGTCGCTGGAAGCGATCATGGCTGGCGCATCTCCGGATGATGCTGCAGTGCTGAGAAACGCGCTGTTAAAGAAAGATGCCCCGCACAGTAAAAACCGATCGGTCCGACCCGATGATGCGCTTTCAGCTGACTGGCGAGACGGGGGGTATCCTTACAAGAATCTGATGTCCCGCAAGACTTACGAAGAACAGAAGTATCATTTGCAGGTGGAATTACTCAAATTACAGGCATGGGTAAAGGAAACCGGCCAGCGCGTGGTCATTTTGTTTGAAGGGCGAGATGCTGCAGGTAAGGGAGGTGCGATCAAGCGTTTTATGGAACATTTGAATCCTCGGGGTGCACACGTAGTGGCTTTGGAAAAGCCAACTGAAACGGAACGTGGGCAGTGGTATATGCAACGTTATGTGCAGCATTTGCCGACTTCTGGTGAGATCGTGCTGTTTGACCGCTCCTGGTACAACCGTGCTGGTGTAGAACGGGTGATGGGCTTTTGCAAGCAAGATGAGTACGTTGAATTTATGCGCCAGGCGCCCCAGTTTGAACGTGACCTGACCAATAGTGGAATCCATCTGATCAAATTCTGGTTTTCTGTCAGCAGGAAGGAGCAGCGCAGGCGTTTTAAAGAACGCGAGTCTCATCCGCTTAAACAGTGGAAACTGAGCCCGATTGATCTGGCTTCTCTTGATAAATGGGAAGAGTACACGAAGGCCAAGGAAGCGATGTTTTTTTACACAGACACTGCAGATGCGCCATGGACGGTGATTAAATCGGATTGTAAGAAACGTGCACGACTGAACGCCATGCGCTATGTTTTGCACAGCCTGCCCTATAAGGGAAAGGATATAGATAGCATTGGCCCCTTGGATCCGTTGCTTGTTGGGCGTGCTCATGTTGTTTATGAGCGTGGTGAGAAAATGGGGGGTGAACCGATTCTTTGATGCGTTAATGTGTTGGCTCAATAGCAACTTTCTTTGCTAGGGCTTCATCAGAAAATCAATACAAACTAGATAACTCCGGAATAAATATTTAACCTTGGGTTATTTTTTTAAATTGCGAATTTTATTTTGTGTTGCTTCGAATCGCTTGATATATTAAGAAGAGAAGACATATATTGCTGTTCGTGAACTGTTGTTATTAGGTTGTATGAAAGGTTCGAAACAGTTTTTTGGGTTGAGAGCGAGATACTTGAACCAGAATTGCACTAGTTAGCAAAACCTACACTGTGTAGCGTACAAGGCCTTCAAAGTTTGCAACATACTTCGCAGGTCATGAAAACGTTATGCGCCATGAAACTATATCTTGTGTTATTGGAGAATTATGAGCATTCTTCCCACAATCTCAATCATTACGGCGCATATTTTCTCTCTCGCAGTTTCATTACGTGATCCCATGAAGAAGTTCAAGAGCAGAATGCTACTCTGCTCTTGGTCCCTCATGGCGGGACTGGTGTTTACAGTGCTGCCATTGAATGTGAATGCTGATTCACAATCGGTTTCCAGTATGGATATGGATATCACGACCGCAGTGAACCTTTCGGGACGTCAGCGTATGCTGTCTCAACGCATGGTGAAGGCTTACCTCATGCTGGGGCAAGGCATCGCAACCGATGATGCCCGGACTATTCTCCAGAAGTCAGTTGATCAATTTGAATTTCAGCTTGCCAAATTAAAAACATTTCAGCCGACCCCGAAGGTGCGAAGTACGCTCGCTACCCTGGATTTTGAATGGGCAAAATTTAAACCGCTGATTAGTGCTACACCCAGCAAGACAGGTGCCATTGCTCTCTATGATGCCAACGAGGCGCTCCAGAATGCAGCGCACAATGTTACGTTGGCCTACGATGATGTCACCATCGAGCCCCTCGATCATCTGGTCAATCTCGCTGGACGCGAGCGTATGCTCTCGCAGCGTACGGCCAAGTTCTTCTTGTACCGGACATGGGATCTCTATCTTGAACCGGCGGATATGGAAATGCACCTCAGCCGCGCGCACTTCACAGCAGTGTTGATTCAAATCGAAAGTTCACCCCGCGCGACAACTCAGATCAAGAAACTCGTGGCGAAAATCCGCAGCGAGTGGGAACCGTATAAAGAAGCGCTGCTTATAAGCCGAGAGCCCGAAAAGATGCGCAGCAATTCAAAACGCGTAGCCGAACTAAGCGAACAGCTGCTCGCAAGCACCGAGGAGCTGGTAACGCTCATCGTGGATCAAGCAAAAAAGCGTCACAATTAAAGTGTTTTTTCTTCGGTGCGGGTAGTTGTGGGCTGTTTTATTTAAAATTTTGAACGTCACCTCAATGCTTGTTTCCTTTCCTGCCACTGCATGGCTAAGGTCTTTTTATCTGCAGAATTTGAATGTTATGGCGCGAAGTAATACGGCCAGGTAGGTTTTACATACGAACAAAAACAGAGGCCTATGTGTCGCTGTTTTTTGGTGGGTTTGTTCTTTATGTAGCTGGTTGTAGTGAAGCTTGAAGGCTTGCAAACTGGCGATAATGCGAATGCCGGCTGACATGCAAAACGCTCATTCAAAAATTTTGGATCGCATTTTTATATTCTTAAAATCAGTATGTACATTGCTTTATTCTTAGTAAAAATTTAGACAGAAAAATATATTAATTAACATTTTCAATTGCTTAAATAATTTTCAATAATTACCACTATTTAATCATTGTTATTTAATTTGGGTGCTATAGTTTAAATGAAAATGACCAAATCATATCGTAAGTGGATTGTTGGAGGTAGGTAAATGAGAATGTGTATATTGTATTTATTGACGCTTGTTTCAGCGTTGTTTTTCTCGATTTTTGCAGGTTATGCCAATGCAGAAATTGAATTGTCCCCTAATTCAGTTGAAATCAATGTGGGGGCGACAGCACTGGTTAACGTTTCAAAGGCTTCTGGCAGGATATCGGTGAGTTCTTCCCAATCGGCCATCGCTACCGCCTCTTATAGCAGTGGCCGAGTAACGATCAAAGGTGTGGCTTCAGGGGCTGCTGTTGTAACGGTTAAAGATCGATACTCCAGTGCGAAAGTTGAAGTGAAAGTGCTTGCTGGCAGCGGCACTCCTACAACGGGAACAACATCGGGGGCCGGATATACCCTTGTTGCATGGAATGATCTGGGCATGCATTGCGTAGATGGCAATGATTATTCCATTTTTTCAATCCTGCCACCTTACAACAACCTGCAAGCGCATCTGGTAAATAAGGGAACGGGAAAAATAGTCACCAGCGGTGTGTCGGTGACTTATCAGTCCGTAGCTGACAGCACTGGTTCGATCAATACAATCAGTTCAACCAAAACTAATTTTTGGCAATATGTATTGGCTTTATTTGGGGCTTCCCCTGCGCCAGACGTAGGACTGACAGGCAATAAAACACCTTCCAATACTCCCTCCTTGATGAAACTCAACACAGCAGCACAACGTTTTGAGGCGGATGGTATACCGATTACGCCAGTTGATGATGCTCGTCGCAAGAATTTTTACCCGATGGTAAAACTTGTAGCAAAAGATGGCACCGGGAAAGTGCTCGCAACAACGCAGACCGTATTGCCGGTAAGCGACGAAATGAATTGTGCAGCTTGTCATCGTTCTACGACCGATACGTCAACATTGGCCAATGCCGCGAAGCCGAGCAGTGGTTGGGTATTTGATGGTGTGCTGGAGAAAGACTGGAAAAAGAATATCTTGAAATTGCACGATGAAAAGCAGCTATCAAACCCTGTTTTTGTAAATGCATTGGCAAGTAAAGGCTTTAGTAATACCGGGCTTTATAATACGGCTATGAGCGGGAAACCGGTGCTGTGCGCAACATGTCACTCGTCTAACGCCCTTCCTGGTACTGGTGTGGCAGGCATTAAATCATTGACCCAGGCGCTTCACAGTCAGCATGCCAGTGTTATCGATCCTGTAAGCAAACTATCGTTAAATGATGCCAATAATCGCGGTACTTGTTACTTGTGTCACCCTGGTGCTGTCACCCAATGCTTGCGTGGCGCAATGGGCAAAGCAGTAGACGCAAGTGGAAATCCGTTGATGACCTGTCAGAGCTGTCATGGCAGTATGAAGATTGTTGGTAGTGCGAATCGCGTAGGCTGGTTGCAAGAACCAAATTGCCAGGCTTGTCATCACGACAGCAAGCGTGATCTCGTTGCGATCGATCAGCAATATGGCACGATATTCACACCGTCAGATCAGCGTTTTGCAACGAACCCTAATGTACCATCGGCAGGATTCAGCCTTTATCGCCTCAGCAAGGGACATGGTGGTTTGAATTGCGAATCCTGTCACGGTCCTACCCATGCAATCAACCCAAGTGCCGAAATTAATGACAATGTTCAAAGCATTGCACTTCAAGGTCATGCAGGCACAGTTGCAGAATGCTCGGTCTGTCATGCCAGCGTACCGCTAACAAAAGATGGTGGGCCGCATGGTATGCATACTATAGGGAATGCTTGGGTCTCCTCTCATGGTGATACAGTTGAGCATTCAAGTGCATCGTCATGTGCTTATTGTCATGGCGCAGACTTTAAAGGTTCAGCTTTAAGTGAACTCAAAGTGGCGAAGACTTTCAATGTTGAGGGTGGGGTGAAAAACTTCGCTGCCGGGCATAAGGTGAGTTGTTACGATTGCCATAATGGCCCTGGAGATAGGGTGGCGAGTAATTTGCTTCAGTTTACTGCTAAGTCACAATTGGCAGCGAAACAAAAAACCGGAAACGCTAACGTATCATGGAATATATTGAAGTATCTTCATGAAAAACCCGAAGCTAAAATGGGAATTGCTAAACAATAATAGGTTTCAGGTTAATGTGAATTTGTGTTTGGTGTGTTTTTAATGAGAGAAGGGCTGACATCTGTAAGCCCTTCTCTCATTTGTGGTTGATTAATTGTCTCAGTGCTTTGCTGCAAAGATCTCCTTCAGGAAGGCCTCGGTTTTTGTCCATGAATCTTTATCAGCTTCAGCGTTGTAAGCAAGGGGCATATTAAACTTCTTGCCATACTCATCTGCTGCTGGATTGGTAAAGCTGTGTTTGACACCCGGGTAGCTGACCACTTGATAGTTTGCCCCGGCTTTGTCCATTTCCAGTTTGAAGGCTTCTACCAGCGATGGAGGTGCCATGGGGTCATCGGCTCCGGTAAATACTTTGATTTTGGCATGAATACTCCCCGGCTTGGCTGGATGTTCAGTACCGAGGCTGCCATGGAAGCTGGCTACACCAGCTAGCGGTTCACCTTCACGTGCCATAGCTAAAACAACGCCACCGCCAAAGCAATACCCGATCGCAGCAATCTCATCGGGGTTTACTGTTTTATCAGCTTTAAGGGTATTCATGCCGGCCTCAAAGCGGGCGCGCGCAGAGTCCAGGTTTTTGCTGACTTCGGTGGCAAACTTGCCTGCATCATCTGGATGGTTTGCTTGTTTACCATCGCCATACATGTCAACAGCAAGCGCTGTGTAGCCCATTTTAGCCAGCATGTCCGCCCGCTTTCTGGCGTAATCGTTATGGCCCCACCATTCGTGTACGACAATCACGCCCGGTCGCTTCCCTTTGAACTTATCGTCGTAAGCGATATACCCTTTCATGTTGATGCCGTCACCCTTATAAGCAATTTCTTTGCCTTGAATTTTTGCCAGTGCTGGTTGCGTAGCCATAAACCCTGTCGCGAGCAGGAGCAGAATAATTTTGCGCATTTCTTTTATCTCCTCAAAATTTTCATTATAGGTCACGATTTGGCGAACCATTACAAGTGTCTGTATGATTGTTGGCTCGATATTCTGGAGTGCTGATGCATGGCAATATTACCCTTTGCGATGATGAAAAAAGATAAAGCCCTGGTGGTTGCTGCTGTGCTGGCAGGTGTTTTCTTTTATCTTGAGCATTCTATTTTGGCTGAGGAGCAATTGGCTGCATGGGCAGCATTTGCTGTGCTAATGGGTGGAATTATCGCATTGTCGATGCGAGTGGCCAGGCATGCTGAGGTGCTTGCGCATAGGCTGGGTGAACCTTACGGCACAATGATATTGACGTTTGCCGCGGTGCTGGTCGAAGTGATCATGCTGGTCATTATCATGTTGAATTCTGATGTGCCTACTATGGCAAGGGATACGGTATATTCAGCCGTAATGCTGGATATTAACGGTATTTTGGGGCTGGCAGCGATCATTGGCGGCATTCGTCATGGAGAGCAGGCATACAATCTGGACAGTTCCAACACGTATATGGCCATGTTGTTCGTAGCCATCGGCATTTCAATGTTTGTGCCGGAATTCATTCCTGTGGAGTCTTGGCGCGCTTATTCAGTCTTTACTGTGTTGATAATTCTGGTCTTGTATTTTGCATTTTTGCGAATTCAGACGGTGGAGCATCGCGGCTTCTTTGAATATGAATATGAAGAAATGCACGATGAATACGAAAAATCTTCCCGTGCTACGCAATACCATGTTGCTGCGCTTTCATTAAGTGTGGTGATGATTGGGGTGCTGTCAGAGTTGCTCGCAGTATTTATGGAAGAGGGTATGCGGGGCAGTGGACTACCATTGGCTATTCCGGCTGTTTTGGTGGCAACTGTTTCAGCCGGGCCTGAGATTTTAACGGCGATGCGTGCAGCGCTGGGTGATCGCATGCAGACAGTGATTAATATTGCATTGGGCGCATCACTGGCCACAGTGCTGCTCACTGTCCCAGTGATTGAAGGCATCGCGCTGATGACGGGGCAACGTATTGAAATGGCCATGACTCCTATTCAGACGGCAATGACGATGCTGACCTTGCTTGCTGCTTTTATTAGCCTGCATGATGGCGAAACCAATGTGATGGAAGGCATGGTTCATTTCGCTTTGTTTATGACTTTTCTCGTCCTGGTATTTTTGGCGTAATAATAATGTGGATTTCATATGGCAGCTTCGTTCAGTATTTAGTCGTTGTCGTTTGAAATGATAGAATTGAACAAGTTATATTACGAATGCTTCATCCGATTGACGGTTGCATGCTATAACCCTTCTCGCTGATATGAATCCATGGAAAATTATTTGAATACTGCAACGGTTATTGCACGCACTCGATGCTGGATTGAGCGAGTGGTGATAGCACTGAATTTATGCCCTTTTGCCCGTAAACCTTTTATTGATGAAAAAGTGCGTTATGTGGTCAGTGAAGCAGAACAGACGGCGGTATTGCTAGAGGACTTGCATAAAGAACTGGAACTATTGCGCAATACAGATGCAGCAGAGGTGGAAACAACGGTCTTGATTCTTCCTTTTGTGTTGAACGACTTTCTGGATTATAACGATTTTTTAGGCGTGGTTGAGGTGTTGATCGACGAAGAAGGCTACGAAGGCGAATTCCAGGTGGCCAGCTTTCACCCGGATTACCAGTTCGGGGGAACCCAAGCAGAGGATGCTGAGAATTACACGAATCGCTCCCCTTATCCGGTATTACATCTCATACGTGAGGCCTCGGTAGGGAAGGCCGTTGCAGCTTACCCGCACCCGGAAGCAATTCCGGAACGCAATATTCTTACTATGGAAAAACTGGGTTCAACACAAATGCGTGCAATTCTGGACGAGTGCATGAAAATAGAGGCAGATAAGAAGTGAAATCGAAGTTATTGGGAATAGCGGTAAAACCGCAGCGCTTGCAGCCAATGCAATTACTTTCATCTGTTATTCTGAGCGTGGAACATGGCATTACAGGTGACAGCAGGGGCAAGCCCGGTCCGCGACAAGTAACACTATTATCGCAAGTGGCTTGGCAAGCTGCCTGCGATCAGTTAGGTGTAATTTTGCCGTGGACGGAACGGCGGGCTAATTTGCTGGTCGAAGATTTGCCATTAGTCGGCGCGAAGGGATCCCGGATTGTGCTGGGAGACGCCATACTGGAAATCACCGGAGAAACTGACCCTTGTTCTCGTATGAAGGCGGTGCATGAAGGGTTGTTTGATGTATTGAGCCGTGATTGGCGTGGTGGGGTGACTTGCCGGGTGTTGCAGGGAGGACTGTTGGCTTTGGATATGGAAGTAGAGTTGTCTATTAATAATTAGAAAAATCAGCTTTAGATAGATGTATGGATCACAGGTAGCTCTTTTAATTTAAAATAACGTGGAATAACAATATGAAATGGTTTGTAAGGATGTTTTTTAAAACGCTACGATTGATATTGACCCCAATAATGCTGCTCTGGGAAGTACTGAGCACGCCAAAGGGGATAGTGCGTCAACCTGAATTGCAGCAGAAGATTGATCTGCAAAGCCAGCAATTGGCACTCTATCAATTCAAGACCTGTCCTTTTTGCATCAAGGTGCGCAAGGAAATGCGTCGTTTATCATTGAATATCGAGTTGCGGGATGCGCAAAAAGACCCCCAGCACCGCGAAGCACTACTGCAGGGTGGGGGTAAGGTCAAAACGCCTTGCTTGAGAATTACTGATGAACAAGGCAAAAGCCAGTGGATGTATGAATCCGCGGATATAATTCAATACTTACAGAAGCGTTTTGCCTAGTCATCTGCCGGTTTGCCAATGCTGCAAAATACAAACCGTCAGGGTTAGTCAGTAACCCGGTCGTTATCCTCGTCGCCCACCTAGCGGAGTACGACCCAAAACAGAGGATGCATAGATATGTTCTGTTTTGGCTTTTTCCGATGGACTTGGTACTGCTTTTATCTGCTGCTCAGTAATATTCACCGTCTTGGCACTCTGTGTGCCTTTTGAAATAGCAGCAACCTCTCCTTCAATTACGCCCCCTTCCTCTATGGTTAATGCCCCATAGCGAATGGTTCCGGTGACCTTACCTGTAGAGTAAATCACCAATTGCTTGCGCGCTGTCAGTTCTCCCTCGAACGATCCCCTTATTTCAGCCACATCGATTTCAGCTTTGCCTGAAAATACCCCACCTTCAGCAATGCGGATATCACGGCTATTCATGGAAGCTTCCACCCGGCCCTCAACCACCAGAATTTCGCAATCGGTAATTTCTGACCCTTTTAGCTTGATATTAGGACCAACTGTCAGTTTATTACCTTCTTCACGAGGGGCTGGTTTTGGTGCGGGGGGAGAGGTTTCTTGACGCGCTTCCACCTGTTTTTCTACGATAGTAATAGCTTCGCTAAGGTTGTTTTTAGTGGTGGGCTGCATAAAATTTCTAAGCATGATTTATTCCTTTTAAGATTTGTGTTCCATAAAACGCCGTCAGGCTAGTCTGGTCGTTGCTTCAGTCATCAACAAAAAGTGGTTGATGTGAATTGCGTCACTTGCTACGCAGTAATATGTTCAGGGACAGGTGATGTTGCCCTGAGTTATTGTTCGTGTTCAGCTCTTTACGTTGAGAAAAAATTTACTGATAGACTAAAAATAACTGAGTCAATCGATAAACTTTTGTTGCTCAAAAAAATGCTGCCGTGATTGAAAAAAACGATATCACTTAAAACATTGCAATAAAATCGCTTTTAGAGCAGGAGATATTTACCTTCAGCAACTATCAAATCACGTATTCAGAATATAGTCGTCTATTTCATCACGGCAAATGAATAATTGTTAACCATAGGTTTTATATAGGGTATATCTGTTTTTTGAGATATATTAATTGATGCCGAATGTGGCTAAGCAAGGGCCAGTAGAAAGTTTCTGGACTCGTTGGAGGCAGGTTTTAAAAGGCTCTCTGAAACTTTTGTAATCTTTCTTTAATTCAAGATTAATTTGGTATTTTGATGTAAACAAGCTTGCAGATAGCTTGTCATGGAAGAACCAAGTAGCCTGTTTGCAGTAGATTTAGAATGAATATCGATCGCAGATGGGAAGAAATGCTTTGGTAAAACGATGTGTTTGACAGGTTGCTTAACTTGTCAGCGCACATCGTTTTGCCAGAAAAGCAATTAACCCGTACTCCATGCACGTGGACGTCTCATACCTGCAATCTTGCAAGCTTGCTTGACGTATCCATAAGGAAATAACTCAAATATCTTGTTGCGGGATTCTTTCCCCAGTCGTTCTGCCAAATGTTTTATGGCAAACCGCGCATCTGGAATGACTTGATGTTCTTCGTAATATTCACGCATAAACCGAATAACATCCCAGTGGTCATCTGATAGCTGAATATTTTCCTGACGAGCTAACTCTGCAGCCAGGGTTTCGTTCCAATCGCTAGGGTCAGTCAAATAACCCTCGGCATCTAATTCAGGCATTTCCATCATTTCTCCCATCATTCACCTCCAAAGTTCCAAAAGAAGAAGCTAATTACTGATAGTGAATTATATATCACGCTGTGATATTATCACATCATGATATATTAGCAAATATTTATTTAGGTGCATTCAGAATATGGTTAACAATACCCTTGAAAAGAGCGAGTTTGAAACGCTTTCCCACTTCCGTTATCAACTGCGACGGTTTTTGCGCGTCAGCGAGGAAATCGCCCAAACAGCCGATATCACGCATCTTCAATATCTGTTACTGCTGCATTTAAAAGGTTTTCAGGGGCGGGAATGGGCAACGGTCAGCGAACTGGCAGAAAGATTGCAATCGCAGCACCATGGTGCGGTTTCCCTTATTTCCCGTTGTGAAAAGCTGGGGTTGGTAAAACGCAAGCAAAGTAAAGCGGATCGCCGCGAAGTAGAAGTGCACCTAACGCCAAAAGGAGACGAAATAGTCGCAAAGTTGGCTCGTATGCACAAGGACGAGTTATTAAAGTTACAGGGTATCTTTCAAGTTCCTGGGTTTGCGAAGTAATTGGCTGGCTATTTATACTCTGGACAACTTCATTTTTTTAATGGTTCTGCTTCCCCTGTTCTTATGAGTCTTGTCGACCCACAAGCGAATCTCATGGCATAGTCGTCGATGGTCCGCTCATTTCCAGCATTCATTCATACAAAGCCTGTGAATCAGCAGGCCTGATTTGTGGTTATCTAGCAAAACAGCACACTGGAAAAACCACACTAGCCGTATGTAATCAAGCTTGGCGTAAAAGCAGATAGTAAAAGACCGAGCTGTTACTTTGCGAATTTTCGCTGGTCAACACCCGCGATTAAAAAAAGCCGACGGCGACGCTTTCTAAGTGTGAGCCGTAGTGATCTGCATTTTTTGCGCAGGTTGGCCTCACGGCTTCGTCTTGCGGGGATTGCCGTAAATGACCCCCATGGCGAAAAGACCGACACCAATGAGCCACGCGCCACCAGGCTCCGGCAGAGAAATTTGCGTTGCTGACCAATTCGGCAGGTTGAAAAACACCCCATCCAACGCATGCCCTTGGGCATCATGCACGACAATACTGGCTGTTCCCATATATGCATTGATTCGATCGACCGGGAGCGGAAGCATGTTATCTAGGAATGTAAGACCGGTATTCTCGTTAAGAAATAGACTAAAGTCGTAAATCGCATCACCACGAGGAATATAGCCGATCGGCGTTGGAGAAACAGACACTCCTTCCGCCAACAAATTCGACCCCCTGGATCTCCAGAACGGGCTATTGAACACAATCATTAGAATGTTTTCGTCCAGATTGCTCACCACTTGCCATTGATTGCCGCTGTCAGAACGCACGTTGAGGCTAAGCCCGACTGGCCCCCAGAACCCAGCCCAAGAGGACCGATCGGCGTTGATATCCGAGGTATCGTATGAGATGGAATACGTGAGAGTTATTGAGCCGTCCACTGGCCCAAAAAAACCTTTATGATCCGTGGTGGTACCAGCTAAACTAAAAACCATTGGCGTGGCTAAAGCCACGCTCGCGCTTAGAACGCTGACAAGACCGGCGCAAAGACTGGACACAAATGACGGCTTTAACATCTTTATCTTCCTAAAAAGTGATTGTGTTGAGGTACCTGGCAACAATCCGAAAAAAACTTGGGGCCAGGTCTAGTATTAATGCATTTTTTGCAGGAAAAGCCGTGACGTTTGCGGCATGTTTTCACGCCTCACGAGGACAATCAGGGCGTTGGATACACCAACGAAAGCACAAACGAACGTTGCACGCAGATAAGCCATTCTCTTTTCTCCCCCTAATTACACGTAAGACCCTGCACATATTTTTTTAGTTATGCCGTGTGATGCTAGCTTGGTTTAGCTGGACAAGCATTTTGCGGTGAAAGCTTAGTCCTCTGACAAAGCAAGAATCACGCCATCATAATGCAGTTTGTGGGCAATCAGGTGCTTATGGACTAATTTGTGATGCTTTAAACATATGTGTGTAAAAAATCTCGACAGGCAATAACCTATGCTGATACCAGTCTCGGTATGGATTGATATGGATTGCGTCCAATTTCATAGCATGTTGCAGCTTAATCGCTGTAAGTGATGCGTAAGATTTTCCGACAAAGGAGGTAAATGGCCGTAAGCATTTCCTGACCTTCGTTTTTGAACGGCGACCGTCTCTAATTTGGTACGAAACTGCCGCATATAAAGTTAGCCAGCTCCAACCTTGGAAAAATCTCTTAAAATTTTTAGAAAAAATTAACCGTTTGACGTTTTAACACTCATCCACAGAAAAGCTCGGAATCCGGTTTTAACTAAGCACGGTCACAATAGTTCATATGCCAACAAAAATCCCGTTATGGTCATTAATACCAGGCCCTGCATAAAAGCCAGGTCGGCAATTTTTTCATACCAGGTGTAACGTTTGTCATCGTACCCAACCCGAATGGAGAAATAAGAGAAACCCGCACTGATCATGAAAATAGCTGAGTCGAATGCGAGTAATTGGTCTACTCGACCAAGGGGCATTTTTACGCCGATTAATTTTACAATGCTGATAACGGTCATGCAGACCCCAATCATCGTTGCAGATGTGGGCAGTATGTGGGAGGAAAGATTGGTTCTCACTGTGTTGTCTCTTTCTGATAAATGTGGTGAATGTCACAGTAAGAAGACAACTGGTTTTGTGAATAGTTTCTGGTTGAATTCTGGTTTGGAAATGATGATAAGGTAATTTGATTTTGGATATTACGAGGGTATGTTCTCTGAACACTCTATTGGGTATTACAAATCACATAAGACCTTGATGTGCGCTGTAGCGCTTCTACCCAGAGCATGTAACGCATACCCCCCTTCTAATGTTGAAACAATGCGTTTTTGAGCATATTTTTCTGCTATGGTTTTGATTTGCTCTGTCACCCAGGTGTAATCCGAATCCACTAAACCGAAATTAGCCATTTCATCCTCACGGTGTGCGTCAAATCCGGCGGAAATAAAAATCATCTCTGGTTTGAAGTCATTTAATGCCGGTAGCCAGTAATGGGTGATGGCGGATTGAAATGCGTTGCTATCTGTACGCGCAGGTAAGGGCACATTGATTATGTGGTCACTTCCACTGTCTGCACCGCTATAAGGGTAAAAAGGGTGCTGAAATGTGGAGCACAGCATGATGCGGGGGTCGTCTTTGAAGATGTCTTCGGTACCATTGCCATGGTGTACATCAAAGTCTGCAATGGCGACTCGTTCTAATCCGTACTTTGCCATAGCGTGAGCAACGCCCACTGCCACATTGTTAAAAAAACAGAAGCCCATGGCGCGGTTATGCGTTGCATGGTGGCCAGGGGGGCGTACATTGCAAAAGGCGTTTTCCGCTTTGCCTGTCATCACCAGGTCTGTTCCCAGTACGGCTGCTCCGGCAGCGCGTAATGCCGCTTCCAGTGTGAATGGGTTCATGGCCGTGTCAGGGTCTATACTGGCTAATCCATGCTGCGGGGAGCTTGCTTCGATAGTGTTAATATGGTTTTCTGAATGTACGCGCGCTAGTTGTTCATGGGTTGCCAGGGGCGCTTCATGGTGTTGCAGAAAAGGAAAAATACCGGATGCGATTAACTGGTCTTCGATTGCCCGAAGCCTGGCAGGTGATTCTGGATGATCGTTCCCCATGTCATGTTTGAGGCAGGCTGGATGGGTGATAAATGCAGTTTGCACTGGTGGTTTCCTGTTGTTTTTTTATATTTAATCACAGGTGCGCGAAAAATGGCATTTTGATGCAATAAACACAAGATAAAATATTTTCAGTAGGTGTTGGTTAGACGTTAAACAGATTGATTAATTTATTGTAGGGAAATTATGGGTCAGCATTACCTTAGTCCGCTTTTTTCACCCCGTTCAGTTGTGGTCATTGGTGCGAGTAACCGGCCGGACTCCGTGGGCAGTGTGGTATTCAAAAATATGCTGGAAAGTGGCTATCAAGGTAAGCTCTACCCGGTTAATCCTAATCATGCTGAAGTGTATGGGCAACGCGCATACACTAGCATTGAGGCCATTGGCGAGCCAATTGATCTGGCTGTTATTGCGACCAAGGCGGCAACCGTGCCGGATATAATTGAAGCGTGTGGTAAGCATGGCGTGCGTGCAGCTGTTATTTTATCTGCAGGTTTCAGTGAAGCTGGTGCAGAAGGTATCGCTCTTGAAAGGGCTGTGGTTCAAAATGCGCGGCGCTATGGTGTGCGATTGATTGGGCCTAACTGTCTGGGGATTATGCGTCCGGCAATTGGCTTGAATGCTACTTTCAGTAACGGAGGGGCAAAAGCTGGAAACCTGGCGCTGATTTCTCAATCAGGTGCGTTGTGTACCGCTATCCTGGATTGGGCGCATCCTAACGATGTAGGTTTTTCCAGCATTATTTCCATGGGTGCGACGGCCGATGTGGATTTTGGTGAAATTCTCGATTATCTGGTATCTGACCCGCAAACTGAAAGCATCTTGCTTTACATTGAAGGGATTCACCATGCGCGTAGCTTTATGAGTGCGTTACGCGCCGCAGCAAGAATCAAACCGGTAATTGTTGTGAAGGTAGGGCGCCATGAAGCAGGGTCAAAAGCGGCCTTTTCTCATACGGGCGCATTGGTGGGTTCGGACGATGTGTTTGATGCTGCGTTGCGACGCGCGGGTGTGGTAAGGGTCAATACAATTGTGCAGTTATTTTCCGCTGCGAAGGCACTTTCCACCCGATTCAGACCAACTGGTAATAAATTGGCTATTGTGACAAATGGTGGCGGGCCAGGAGTAATGGCTATCGATCATGCCGCTGATCTGGGGGTGGCGATTGCTGCCCTTGGCGAGGACACGTTAACCCAGTTGAGTACCGGGCTGCCACCAACCTGGTCTCATGGCAATCCTGTGGATATTATTGGTGATGCCACTGCTGAACGTTATCGCCATGCCGTGACGAGCTGTATGCAGGATGCTGAGGTGGATGGTGTGCTGGTGATACTGACACCGCAAGCCATGACACGACCTTTGGAAGTGGCGCAAACTGTCATAGAGATGGCAGGGAAATTCAATAAGCCTTTGATTGCCTGCTGGATGGGTGAAGTGCAAGTGGCAGAAAGCAGGCTGGCTTTTGCTAAAGCAAAAATTCCCAGCTTCCGCACACCGGAGCCGGCAGTAGAAGTGTTCTCTTTTATTTCCGCATACTATCAGAACCAGAAGTTGCTGATGCAGACCCCCGGCCCGTTGTCTCACCACAATGAACCGGATGTAGAAGGTGCACGTTTGTTAATTGAAAGCGCCTTGGCGGAACATCGCACCATATTAAACGAGATGGAATCCAAGGCGATTCTGGCGGCATTTCACATCCCTATTGCAAGCGCTATGGTTGCGCGTTCGCCAAACGAGGCGTTATTGCTTGCTGAGGAATTGGGTTTGCCGGTTGCAATGAAGATTAACTCTCCTGACATTACACATAAATCCGATTCAGGGGGAATCCGTCTTAATCTGAGCAATGCGCAGGCCGTTCGAGGTGCGTATCATGAAATTATTCAGTCGGTACAAAAAAACCGACCCAATGCCAGAATAGATGGCGTAGTTATTGAACCGATGGTAATCAAATCGAATGGCAGAGAGTTAATGGTCGGAGTGACCAGCGACCCGGTATTTGGTCCGGTCATTACCTTTGGTGCGGGTGGCATTATGGTTGAGGTGTTGGGTGATAGGGCGGTTGGACTGCCGCCGCTTAATAGTTTTCTGGTTGGAAATATGATCCGTAAAACCCATATTTCAAAACTCTTGGGTGCATTCCGTCATATGCCCCCTATCGATATGGCCGCGCTGGAAAGTGTGCTTTTGCGTGTTTCGGAAATGGTGTGTGAATTGCCCTGGATCAAGGAGATGGATATTAATCCGCTCATTGTGGATGAGGGAGGCGCATACGCTGTCGACGCCCGTATTGTGGTGGATTTTCCTCCATCCTCAGCTAGCCGTTATGCGCACATGGCCATTCATCCTTATCCCGCCCATCTTGTGACACGTTGGCAATTGCCGGATGGAACGGACTTGACTATTCGCCCTATTCGTCCTGAAGATGCAGAGCTGGAGCAAGTGTTCGTGCGCGGACTATCTGAGGAGTCTAAATACTTCCGTTTTATGGATTCATTGCAAGAACTCTCTCAAAGTATGCTCGTGCGCTTTACGCAAATTGATTACGATAGAGAAATGGCCCTGATTGCTGTATTGGACCTTGATGGTCAGGAAAAAGAGCTGGGTGTATGCCGGTATATCACCATGCCTGATGGTGAATCCTGTGAATTTGCACTGGTTGTAGCAGATGAATGGCAGCATAAAGGGATCGGTAATAAATTGATGAGTACCCTGTTTGAAGTGGCTCGCGCTAAAGGGCTGAAAATCATGGAAGGGGAAGTGCTGGCCAAAAACAGATCTATGTTGGGTTTGGTGGGCAGATTGGGCTTTGTTGTGAATACCAGTGAGGAAGATGCTTCTATCAAGCGAGTAGTTAAACAATTGTGATAGGGTTTTTAATGATGTGAATAAGCGCTGAAGCTAATTCACATTTATAAAGGCTGCGAGTTTTATTTGGCTATGAATAAATGTCGAAAATTCTTACGCTTAATTTTTGTGTGCATGAAAGGTTGGATATTACAACTTGAGTAACGCATTTTTTAGATAATGTAACTGTCATCCCATCTCCTGCCTGCTTTCAAAACAATTATTGAAATTGATCAATATAGCCGTCTGGTACTTTTCCTTTATCAGCCAGGGGTGAAAAATAAACACTTTGTTAACGTTTTTAGCGTTAACACCAAGTATGTGTCGGAAATTTTTACAGCAAAACTCCCATCCTAACTCATTACTTCATAACGAATTAATTTGTCACTAAAAAGCCTGGTATTTGGAATTTGTTGGGTGAGCACGTCAGTTGTTCATTTTTTGTAAAGTCATAAACAAGGAAATATGCCGCCTGATCACAGTTTGGCTAAAAATAATTGTCGAATAATTTTACATTTTATTCATGGGTGAGAAATAGTTTGTTTGCAGTATATTGTTTTTTATAGCAAATAAAAAATGGCATAAATTTTGCTAAAGAAGTATTTGTCAGTTTCATGCTTTTAGTATGTCGCCTATAAAAGCAAAAAACTCAATAAAAGCAGTAAAAATTTGAGGGCTGCAGGTATGAAATCATTTTTCTTCGCGCATCTTTTACGAAAACTGGCAGCATTTTTTGTGCTCTTCGCGCTGTCATTCTCTCTGCCGCAATTTACCTATGCTTCACTGATTGGCCAGACAGTAACGGCTACTTACTTGGATAATACCCCATTTACAAGTAGTGACACTGTTACAGTTGGGGCTGGCACAGAGATATTGGGGAGCGATAATACCAAGAATCTGGCGCTGGATGCGATATTGTTCAGTGCTGACTATATAGATATTGGCGCTTTCAATATTGTGATTCAACTCAGCGGGGGTGGGGCCACAATGCCAGGTGGTTTTTCAAACGCTGGTTTTAATCTTTTCCCAGGTGCACGCCTGGAATTCACTGGTTTCAGTTTTGCTCCAGATGTTCTGAATGGGGTGACACTTTCACTGACCAATGCGATAGGTCTGAGTAATGCAGATCTCGCTTTTACTGCGACCACACTCACGCTAAACAACCTGGGTAATCTGGGTATATTGGGTTCAACAGTTAATAATCATGGCCAGATTGCCCTGAGTTTTCAAGTCACGCAACAACCACCGCCCCCTCCACCACCACCTCCTCCTCCGCCACCAAGTGTTCCGGAGCCTGGCACTCTGGCTTTACTCGGGCTTGGTCTGGCCGCACTGGGAGTACGTCGGGCCAAAGAATGTTGACGACGTGATTGCTAAACGATTGATATACTAATTTTGTCGGGGGAATAGCCATGAATCGACGTCAATTTCTGTCAACGGGAGCAGCAGCTTGTACTGTCGGATTTGCTGTATCAAATGTAATGGCATCACCCTTGCAAATGCAGAATGCAGAGAAATATTCGAAGAAGTGGTTTCAGCAAGCTTTGAATGGTCAGTTTCATCTGGATGATAAGGGTTGGCAAGGTGTCAGGATGGAACTGGTGGCGGTGAATGATGGTCCTCCGTCTAGTAAGATGGAGCAATTTTCTGTGGTGTTTCGAACAAACAGCAGCAAGCAGGTGCCATCGGGGTTATACCACGTCAAGCATGCTAGCGACGGCTGGTTTCAAGTATATCTCGAACGTGGACTAATGAGTGAAAATGGCCTGCATTATCATGCCACATTTAATCTGCTCACCTGAAATAGATTAACAGTATAGAAAATTCTGGAGGATGCGATGTCAGAACCATTTTTGGGTGAAATCAGAGTGACCAGCTTCAGCTTTGCTCCGAAAGGTTGGGCAATGTGCAATGGGCAATTACTGCCTATCAACCAGAATCAGGCGCTTTTTGCTTTGTTAGGTACGCAGTATGGAGGCAATGGGCAAACCACATTCGCTTTGCCCGATTTACGAGGGCGTTCTCCTATCCATACTGCCGCTGGTTTTGTTCAAGGACAAACCGGGGGAGAGGAGGCGCATCTGCTTACTTCTGCTGAAATTCCTGCTCATACACACGCTCAAGGATCAGCAGCGCAGGCAACTGGCGCAAATCCGGCAAACAATGTTCTGGCCGCCAAACCCCGGCGTGGAAGCAATGTCTATGCTTCAACCGCAAATGTGGCACTGGCAGGGCAGGGATCAGCCGGGGGTAATCAGTCGCATGGCAACATGCAACCGTATCTCACGCTCAATTTTGTGATCGCGCTTCAGGGAATCTTCCCTAGTCGCAACTGATCGTAATCTTAAAAGTAGAGGTTTATATGGCTCAACCCTATGTAGGTGAAATAAGAATGTTTGGTGGTAATTTTGCGCCATCTGGCTGGGAGTTCTGTAATGGACAGTTGCTGCCGATCTCGGGGAATGAAACCTTGTTTAACCTGATTGGTACCTCCTATGGTGGTGATGGACAGTCTACCTTTGCTTTGCCTGATTTGCGTGGCCGCATCCCGATTCATCAGGGGCAGGGTGCCGGGTTAAGTTCTCATGTGTTTTCTGAAAAAGGGGGGGTAGAGTCTGTCACGCTCACCTTGGCACAAATGCCTGCGCATACACATAAAATTGGCTCAGGGACTACAGCAACGTTAGGTGATCCGGGGGGGGCTGCTGTAGCGGATACCGGTGCGATGGCTGTTTATGGAACTGATCCGGCGACTGTTGCAATGGCCCCTGAAGCGAGTATGCCTGCAGGGGGTAATCAGCCTCACAATAACTTGATGCCTTACCAATGTGTCAGTTTTATCATCAGTATGTTCGGGATTTTTCCTTCACAAGCTTAAGGAGATGGTTATATGGACCCGTTTGTTGGAGAAATTCGAGCTGTAGGTTTTAATTTTGCTCCTGTGGGCTGGGCACTGTGTAATGGGCAATTGCTTCCAATTTCTCAAAACACGGCGCTGTTCTCTCTTCTTGGTACAACATATGGAGGGAATGGGCAAACTACTTTCGCTTTACCCAACCTCCAAGGACGGGCAATGATGCATCCTGGCCAGGGTCCGGGCCTTACGCCTCATTTTCTGGGTGAAACAGGCGGTACAGCTAGTGAAACGTTGTCCCCATCTGCAATGCCAATGCATAACCATGCATTCAGCGCAGCAACTGGTACGGCTACTACTGGCACTCCTTCAGGTGCAAGTAGTCTTGCAGCGGGATCCGTAAATACTTATGGAACAGCGAATAATCTGGTGCCAATGGGGGAGGTGGTTGGTGGAAATCAGCCTCATAACAATATGCAGCCCTATCTGGTGCTTAATTATGTGATTGCGCTGCAAGGTGTTTTCCCTCCTCGATCTTGATGTGTGGATTTGGATGGTATTTTGAATCCGATATTAAAGCCTGATTGCTTGAGTGAGGGGATAGGGTTACGTCCAGCACAAGCGGCAGATAAAGCTTTTTTGTTTGAGGTTTATGTGAGCACTCGTATTGGCGATGTTGCTTTATTTAATTGGGATGAATCGCAAAAACTCGCGTTTCTGGATATGCAGTTTAATGCACAGCATCAATATTACACTGCGCAGTTTCCCGATGCGCACTGGGATGTCCTTGAATTAAACGGAGAAGGAATCGGGCGTCTCTACACCAATCGGCACGCTCATGAAATTCATATCATAGACATTACCTTGTTGCCTGAATTTAGAAGGCAAGGTATTGGAAGTAATTTGTTACAGAGTTTAATGGATGAGGCTGCCTCAACAAATCAATACGTACTAGCGCATGTTGCACAATTTAATCCGGCTATGCATTTGTATCAAAGATTAGGATTCAGGTCGGTAAGTGATGATGGCATGTACACGAGGATGGAGTGGCATCCTTGAATTATCGTATATTGCCAATGATTTTCAGGCGATTTTTTCTCGCTGTGGGTAAATACTTTTGCTGCAAATGTTAAATTTTTTCAGGGAGTTTCAAATGAAAAATTGGTTAATGTTGGTTATGGTGACATTGATTGGCGTCAGTAGTGCGCAAGCAATGCCCATTATTTACAAAGCGACACTGACAGGTGCCGCTTCTAATACGCCCTCTCCAGGTACTGGATTGGCTACCTTGGAATATGATGCTACATTACATACACTATTGGTAGATGTCAGTTTTGCTGGGCTTATTGGTACTGTCTCAGCGGCTCACATCCATTGTTGTATACCCGCGCCGGGTAATGTTGGCGTGGCAACGACTGTGCCGACTTTTACGGGTTTTCCTTCCGGTGTCACCAGCGGTGTTTACAATCATTTGTTGGATTTGTCGCTCGCTTCAAGCTTTAATCCCTCCTTTGTGACATCCAGTGGGGGGGCTGTTTCTAGTGCAGAAATGGCGCTTTTAAGCGGGCTTAATAACGGAAGCGCTTACTTTAACATTCATACAGCAGCTTATGCCGGAGGCGAGATCAGAGGGTTTTTTGCTGTGGTACCAACATCAGGCAACGTGCCAGAGCCAGCTACTTTGTCGTTATTGGGATTGGGTATCGCTTCGCTTGTTATTTCACGGCGGAAAAGGGAAATATAAGCTAGCTGTATATACAGTGGCAAGGCAATTCTTGTGATTGTATGAATCGGTTTGCAGTACCCGGCTTCTAGCAAAAATTGTGAATGTAAGTTTTTTCTTTTATTGATTATCGTCTGTTCGATCGGTTAATTTTAATTCGCCTTGGCGTGATGAATTTGCATTTTTGGGTGCAATGCTCGATGTCAATGAACTGACGCGGACACCAAGCAATCTCAGCTTCTGGTTTAGCGGTATGCGTTTAAGGCACTCTCCGGCAGCACGCCTGATAGTGGCCGGATCGGCGGTAGGAGAGGGGAGTGTCATATCGCGCGTCACGGTTCTGAAGTCTTCAAACCGCAATTTAATCCCAATGGTTCGACCAAGGTATCCTTTACGTTGCAGATCGGCTGCCACCCGTGTACATAGGTTTGTAAAAATTTCCGTCAAAACAGCACGGTCATGGCGGGCATGCAGGTCTTTTTCAAAGGTGCTTTCACGGCTGATCGATTTGGGCTCTGAACACATGACTATCGGGCGTTCATCTATTCCGTGTGAAGCTTCATATAGCCAGTATCCATAGCTTTTACCAAAATTAGCCTGCAGAAAAGCAGGATTTGCTTTTGCCAGATCCTCAATCGTGGTGATACCAAGCGCTGCAAGTTTTTCGGTTGCCTTGGGGCCAATTCCATTGATTTTTTTGACTGGCAATGGCCATATACGCTGCGGAATCTCTTCCATGCTCAAAATAGTAATACCGTCTGGCTTGTCGAGGTCTGAGCAGATTTTCGATAATAATTTGTTGGGTGTAATGCCGATGGAGCAGGTGAGCCCCGTGGCATTGTGGACCGCGAGTTTGATACGCTGTGCGAGTGTCAATGTATCTTCTGGTATATCGCTCAGATCAATGTATATCTCGTCTATACCACGGTCTTCCATGAGTGGTGCAATGTCTGCAACAGCGGCTTTGAATAAACGTGAAAAATGCCGATAGGCATCAAAATCGACAGGAAGCAGAAAAGCATCTGGTGCCAGCAATGCGGCTTTCATGACGCCCATACCCGAAAAAACGCCCAGCGCACGCGCTTCATAAGTGGAAGTGGTAATTACACCCCGTCCGGCATATTCGCGCAAGCGCGCAAAATGCCGGCTACCATCTTGATTGATGGTCGGTTGCTGATCCCGACGCCCACCTATTACAACCGGATGGCCGCGTAACTCGGGATAGCGAAGAAGTTCAACCGAGGCGTAAAAGGCGTCCATATCGAGATGCGCAATGCGGCGATTATGATCATTCATGGAGGTTTGTTGAATGGCAGTATGGGAACACACATGCAAAAAATACTTCCAAATTATACTGTTTATTTGCTTGGGAATATTGAGCAATTAACAATGTGTCTTGCAATAGGTTTTAATTTTTCAATTTTACCCTGATGCAAAAATAATTTGTAATTCATGAAGTTGTAACAATGAAGATACATAATCCTATCGAATGAAAATAAAATTTAAGGAGATAACGATGGTTGAAAAATATTCAGATGAAACTTTGGCGTATACGCTAGCTTTGGATGTGTGTGATCGATGGAAGGTGGCAAATGGTTATAAAACGTTGTCGGCAGATGATTTATCGGCAGTTAAAGCATGGGTGAGTACATCCAGAGGTTTAATCTCTAAATCGCCTTACTTGCAGGAATTGGCTGTTAAAGGAATAGATGGGTTGATGGCGCGGCAGCATCAGATCAAGTCAGAAGGCGGAGCGCTTAAGTTAGTGAGTGCTTGAATCCGGGTTGGTTGTCTGGTAAATCAGTGGTATTCATTTTTTTCTGCGAACTTAAAGCTTTAAAGTTTCTGTGAATCCCCCTAAAAGTAATGCTGCGGGTTAGTTATCTGCAAAATTTTGAAAATCTCTTTTGCAGTAACAGGTTTGTGACTTGCCTGGCTCGGAGGAATGACATCAGGAACTTGTGTCATTCCTCCGTAAGGACCAAGCAACGTATTTATGTTTTGTTCGCTTCAACCTGAATCGCAATTTTCACTTCATCCCCTAGCGCAGGGGCGTATTTACTGATACCAAAATCTGTACGTTTTATCGTAGTGGTGGCGTTTGCACCGCAAGTTGGAACCTTGGTCATTGGATTGGGCGCGCATTTAAAGTGATCGATTTGCAGGCTGACTGGTTTGGTAACGCCATGCATAGTGAAATTTCCCTCCGCACCTACCAGTTTATCGCCATCAAATTTTAGCTTGGTTGAAGTGAAAGTGATGGTGGGATATTTTTCAGTATCGAAAAAATCTTCTCCCTGAAGATGTTTTTCCAGATCAGGCAGTCCGGTACTAATAGATGTGGCATCGATGGTGATGTCGATTTTGCCTTGTTTAGCAGCGGTGTCCAGTTCTACATTTCCCGATGTATGGTTAAATCTACCGCGCTGTATGGAATAACCAAGATGGTTGATTTCAAAGCTTGGGAAGGTGTGACGGGGGTCGATTTTATAGTTGTCACCGGCAAATGCTGATACGCTAATCATGCTGGTAAGTGCTAATGCGATAAGTGATTTGTTCATGCTGATCTCCAAATATAGTTGCAGGGTTGGGTTTATTTTTTGGCGGGGCTGATTGAAAAATGAAATTTAATCTCAACTTCGTTGGCTACAACAGAAGTGTCCTGCCAAATGCCGGAACCTATGTCGTAGTCCAGTCGTTTGATTGGGAAGATCCCGTCAATAATCAGAACACCTTTTTCCTGTTTGATGGTGAAGGGTGCTCGAATATCCAGAGTTTTTTCTTTCAGGGATAATTTCCCTGTGGTTTCATATTGTCCGTTCCCTATCTCTTTTACCGAACTGGAAACGAACAGTGCTTTGGGAAAGTCGCGTGTATTGAACCAGGCTTTACCTTTGACTTCATCATTGGCTTCAGTGCTGCCAGCGTCTATACTGCCGAGGTCAATTTCAATACGTGCTAATCCTGCTTCGGGCTTATTTTTATCGAATGTTATTTGCGCTGTAAAACGATTGAAATTGCCTTTAACAGGTACATTCATCTGTTTTGATACGAATGTGATGGTGCTTTTTTCCAATTGAACAACGTTAAATGGCGCTGCTTGTGCCAAATTGACTGCAGTGAGCATCAGGGTAATCAGTAAATATTTCATTTTCCTTGCTCCTTATTCAGGAATGGAATCATTCTGCCGAGGATGTTGTCGCGATCAATGAAGTAGTGTTTTAGAGCGGCACCAACATGCACGATAATCACGCCCAAAAAGAAAAAGTTTAACGTCTGGTGCACTTCTTCCAGCAAGTTGCCAAGCGCCTTATCTTTACCAATCAGATCAGGCAGGGGGAATACACCCAGGTAAACAGTCTGGAATCCTTTAGCTGAACTCATTAACCAACCCGTTATCGGAATGAGGAATAACAGTATGTAAATCAAATGATGAAGGCTATTGGCTGCGTGTTTTTGCCACGTTGGCATGGTTGAAGGTAAAGGTGGTGGTGTATGCGTTACTCGCCAGGACAGTCGGGCAATTGCCAGCAGGAAAATGGTTACGCCCAGCCATTTATGGTAGCTGATCAATTGAAGCTTGAACGGTGAAAATGGCAGGTCACTCATGATCATGCCAATGGGGAAAGTGCCAATAATCAGAAATGCCACCAGCCAATGTATTGTGATCGCTGTTTTGGTATAACTTGTTGAATGTTTCATATGCTTGCCTTGTTTTGCAAATGTGCTTTTGTAAAAACTTCCCTGAGTTGGCTAAGGGCTTTCTGCATGTTTGACAAATCTTCTGCTGAGAGTTCAACAAATGCTTCTTCAATATGAGCTAAGTGCGCAGGGAAGATGCGTGCAAATAATGCCTCGCCTTTTTTAGTCAATTGCACGATTTGGCTACGACCATCAATGGGTGAGCTGACGCGCCTGACAAGTTTCTTGATAGTCAGTCTATCCACGATGCCTGTGAGCGTCCCTTTGGTAATCAGTGATTTTTCACCAAGCTCTTTGAGTGGCATGCCAGATGTGTTGCCAAGTGTGGCAATTATGTCGAACTGTGGCGGGGTTAGTTCCATCGTCCGGACATGCATGGCTGAATATGACTCAAATGCCTGGTAGGCTTTGGCTAGTTCACGTAGTACTGGAAGGATGGGCTTCTGTTTCATCTCGGTTTATCAAATTAGTTTTAGTTAGGACAATATAGTACTGGTTAGGACTATTGTCAAATGTTGCGTACGAAACTAATCAAGGTAAGAACACTGGGATAGGATTTTGTTCAGTGACCAAGGTAAGCATCAAGCTCTGTTTTGAGCAGATGCCTTGAGAAGATGCCTTGAGTATTAAATCAATGCAAGCACTGTGGGACAATGAATGGAATGAATAAATCGGGTGATGAAACGAAAAAGCCAAAGAGAGGTTTCATCTCTTTGGCTTTTTCGTGGGTGGCAAGAGCGTGATTAGCCGGTATTGCGCATACCGCCAGCAATCGCATTGATTGAACGCAACAATGGGTTCAGCCATTTGTCCCGTTCTTCTTGCGGCAATGACTCATCCCTGCAACGTTTCAGCAACATAACCTGAATATGGTTGAGCGGGTCCAGATATGGGCTGCGACGGGTTAACGATAAAGCTAATTGAGGTGTCTCCTGAAGCAAGCTGGTAGCTCCAGTAATGCTCAAAATATGCGAAACAGTACGGTTATACTCGTTCCGAATTGTCTGGTAGATAGCGTTTGCCATTGCTTTGTTTTCTGCAAGTTCAGCATAACGTGCAGCGATATCCATATCCGCCTTGAAAAGCGACATTTGCGTATTGCTGAGCAGTGCACGGAAGAATGGCCATTCCACATACATGCGCTGTAATTTAGCGAGTCGGTCCGGGTCGTTGCCGCGCCAGTTTTCAAGCGCAGTACCTATGCCAAACCATGCGGGCAGGGTATGGCGAGATTGGCCCCAGCCAAATACCCAGGCAATAGCACGTACCGAGCTTTTGGATCGATCGCCCTTTTTACGATGAGAAGGGCGTGAGCCGATGTTCATCAGGCCGATTTCTGTGACAGGAGTGGCTTCGTAGAAATAATCGACGAAGCCCGTTGTGTTGTCGGTTAAACCGCGATAGGCAGCCTCACCATCCATTGCAAGTTTATCCATGATTTGCAGGAACTCACTTCGGTCGGTGTTCTGATCGCGTATCAGGCTGGTACTGGCTTTGAGTAGTCCTGTGATTCCCATGGATAATTCATAGGCTGCAGTTTCAGTATTGCTGTATTTATATGACAAAACCTCACCCTGTTCGGTGAGCTTGATCTGACCGCGGACAGTGCCTTCTGGTTGTGACAGGATAGCGTCGTGCGTCGGACCGCCACCACGACCTACTGTTCCACCGCGACCATGGAATAAACGGCAGTCGATACCGCGTGCACGGGCCAGAGAGGAGATTTTTGTCTGAGCTTCATAGAGCGACCAGACAGAAGCCAGGATGCCCCCATCTTTGGCGGAGTCAGAGTACCCGAGCATGACTTCCTGCAAGTTTCCTGAACTCTTGAGCAGGGAAGCATAAGTGGTGTTGTTAAGAAGGTTTGTCATCACTGGTTCAATGTGTTCCAGATCGATGATGGTTTCAAACAGGGGTGAAACACGGATGTTGCAGAACCATTCATTGCCATTGCGACCAGCAAGCCCGGTAAGGCTGGCCAGAAATATCACTTCCATTACATGGCTGGCGGTGTGAGTCATGGAAATGACATAGGCACCAAAAGCCTTGGGGCTGATTTCATGGCGCATTCTGGACATGACTTCAAATGTTTCGAAGGTTTCCCTGGTTGCTTCGGTGAGTTTGCTTTTGTCTATCTTGAGCTCGTTTGCATGGGAAATTGCATCGCCGAGAACTTCAAGGCGCTCGGTTTCGTTCAGTGAACTGTAGTCAGGAAGGGCAGCATGTTGCGAGAAAAGCTCTGAAACCGCATCGGTATGGCGCGTGGACTCCTGGCGAATGTCCAGATGCACCAGGAAAAAACCGAAAGTTTCAGTTTGGCGGATCAGATCCTGCAACTCTCCATGGGCAGCCTCACTGTCGCCATGACTGATCAGTGAATCACGAATCAGATACAAATCGGCAAGAAACTCTTGTTCTGAAAGATACGCATCGCCGTATGGACTGTCATCGTAACCTTCAAGGTGGGCTTCGAGCGCGCTCAGACTATGTTTGAGGCGATGTCGTATCACATAAAGCTTACGTCGGTATGGTTCTTTACTGAAACGTTGTGGAAAATCACCAAAGACAGCTGTAAACCGCTCCATATCCTGTTCCAGACTCTCCGTCATGGATTCACTGATCACGCATAAGTTTTTAGAGTGAGTGAGTACATGGGTCAGATCGGTGACAGCTCGCAAATACAGTCGCAATATTTCGCGTTTTTGAAGCCTTAAGGCGAGTACGGTGGTGTCTGGTGTAACGAAAGGATTGCCATCGCGATCGCCGCCAATCCATGAGCCAAAATGCAGTAAATTGGGAACACGAATGTGTTGCCCTTCCGTCAGATCGGATCCATAGATGCGCCTAATGGCTTTTTCCAGATAGCGATAGGTTTCAGGAACAGCATCAAAAAGGCTTTCACGGAAATAGAACAATCCATTCTTTATTTCATCACGAACTTGAGGCTTGTTGGTTCGTACTTCGTCCGTTTTCCAAAGGGTCTGAATCTGGTATTCCAGCTTCTTGATCAGTTCTTTGTCCTGTGCCTTGCCTATGCGAGGATCATCCAGTTGCTCGGCAGTCAGGAATATATGTCGCAGATGCTCCATGATTGTCCGGCGTCTGGACTCGGTCGGATGTGCGGTAAAAACCGGGATGTATGCAGCATTATCAAGCAGTACCTGAAGCTCCGCAATCGTCACGCCCTGTTCGCGAAATTCGCGCAGGGTGGCATCGAACGATCCATTCCACAGGGCGCCACCCCGATAGACTTGCGCGCGACGGATATGGTGCTGGAAAGATTCTTCTGCAAGATTGGCAAGGCTGAAATAAGTGCTGAAAGCACGTACCACATGGGTGAGCGTTTCAGCATCGAGAGATTCGATCAGTTGCTCCAGTTTAAGACGTTTGCGTGGAGAATCTTCCTTGCGCAAATCAATATAACCTTTGCGAAGAGATTCAACAGCTGTAAGCACGCGTCCTCCCTCCTGGGTGCGCAAGACGCCGCCGAGCAAGTTGCCATATAGTTTTACACGAGCACGTAACTGGGTATCACTGGGTATTTTGGTCATATTCTTTTTTCATATGTCAGTTTTAAGCAGGACCAATTTGCGGATCAGCTTATCAAAAAATGGCATTATTATACCTGTTCATTAGCAGCATTGGCGCATGGATCGTGATCGCTGCCAAGCAACTCTATCGTACTCTGTAAAATGATGAAATTCGACTGGGTTATCGAAATCCTGCGGTGAATCTGGTCAACGTGAAGAAATTTTGAAATCAACCCTTTGCGATTTGAGATTGTTCGGCAATCATCGCGGAGCGAGTGTCAGGTGTTTCAAGGCTGATACGCCCGAGGGCACCTGTTCTGTAATCCTTTAAAAACATGAGGGCAGCTTTTTCCAAATCTGGATCCCCTCCCTTGAGAAGTAAACCGCGCCGCTTTGCAACCACCTCAATCACACCCGTAGCGTCTAGTCCCTCAATCGAGCAGCCATATCGATCGGCAATCATGGTCGGATAACGTTCAAGCAAAATGCCCGCCAGAAATGTGGCGACTTCTTCATCGATGACTGCGTTGCGACCAATCGCATGACTTGCTGCCAACATAAAGCCATCACTCTCATAGGCGATTTTTGGCCACATTAACCCGGGTGTGTCTGTAATAGTCAGTTGTTTGCTGATTTCAAGACGCTGCTGAGATTTGGTAACCGCTGGTTCGTCACCGACCGCAGCGACACGTCGTTTCAGGAGTGCATTCATTAATGTGGACTTCCCTACGTTTGGGATGCCCATAATCATCATGTTGAGGGGCTTCAGATTGGTGCCGCGATGGGGTGCAAGTGTTCTGCATAAATTAGTCACTTTCAAAACATCACTGGGTTTTTTGCAGGACAGCGCAACTGCTTTCACATTTTTCTGATTGTTGTAATAGTTTAGCCAAGCCTGGGTGACAACAGGGTCAGCCAGATCAGATTTGTTCAGAATTTTCAGGCAAGGGCGCTGGCGGTGCAGGCGCATTTCATCGATAATCGGGTTGCAGCTTGCCTCGGGCAGGCGTGCATCCAGCACTTCAATGACGACGTTGGTCCACTCCATTGTCTCGGCCGCTTTTTTACGGGCTGAAACCATGTGACCAGGAAACCAGTTAATGGACATTTGTAATCAACATGCTAATAAAAGATGCAATTCTACCCTTTACAGGCACTTACGTCATGTTTACTCTAAAGGTGTATTTTTAGTATCAGTACCGCAATGGTTTTGAAGATTTCGGGGTTTATTTAATTTCGGATGGGGTGAGCTCATTGTAATTCGTGATTATGTGCTATTTTTATTATCGATAGATTGAATGCTGAACTGGCTTTTCGACTAAGAATACGTGTATTCTGGCATTGTTAAAATTAGCGGTGTGGTCGAAACAAGGATGAAAGAACAGCCCAAAAAATTACTGGCAGTGATTGAGTTTCTTTCACATGCTAAATTCCCGGCATTATATAAAATGCTGGGTTTTGAAGTGGTTGCTGAGTATCAAGTTCGCAAAGCAGTCGCGCTTTTGCGTAAAATGAAACCGGATGTCATTGTGGCGGACTTTTATTTCCAGTCCGACTTTCGTGATCGCTTGAGTAATCTTGAGTCACTGCTTGCGGTAGCTCAGACTATGAAAGAAACACGAATATTGGTTTTTTATGATCCACAGGATGCACCTGCGCTGGAAAAAGTGCGTCAGCGGATGCATATTGATATAGCAATGCCAACGCCTGCAACGGATGCAGCAATTAAAGCCGTTCTCGAAAAATGGCTTTAAGCCGGAAACGGAATTGCAGCTGAAAATGAGGCATAACCCTTTCAGTATTGGTTTGAATTGGTTTGAAATATTCATGGTTTTATAATTGATTGGAAATTGGACGTCTTGGTTGCAGTGTTTTCTTTTTATGGTTAACCTTAATTTGAAATCCTGTTTTATAGGGTGAATTGCAAAATGGAATTTATAGTTAGTTCTTTATAACTAAAGAAATGCACACTTCGTGCCGATAAGCTATACTGATTCTAGGTGAGCACGGTTTGAAACTTTCAGACAAACAAAGATATCCGGGATAAGATAAGTCCTGCAAAAAAATATGGAAAAACGTGCTTTAACTCGTTTTGTTGTGAGCCTTGATGCTGTGTGCAGTGCACCCGGTATGGGTAAGTGCACAGTCGAAATCCAGGATTTTTGTCTTGGTGGCGTTTTCGTATCTTACGAAAATGTCAGTAATGCTGACCAACCTCAAAAATTCCAGCTTGTTAATGGGAATTTTATAGAGATTCGTTGTAGTGTCCCTGCGTTGCCCAGAGAAAAAATTATTACTTTTCAAGGACGTGTGGTACGTACAGATCAATCGGGAGCGGGCATCGCTTTTGTTGAGCCTGATCTGGAAGCGCTGCATCTCTTGCATGGTTTTGCCAAAAAATTCAGGCCGAGCCAGCCCCCTCAGTCCGACATTCCACCCGCTGAGAAAAAATCAACTGTAGCTGATTCACCGAAGGTAGATGGGCAAGCCTTGCTGCGCGAGTGCAAAAAATTTGCTGAAAAGTGTGTGCAGCCCGTTATCAACTCTTTCTTTGAAAAAGTAACGAATCGACTCTTTACCATTGCAGGTGAAGTACAGAGTATTACAGAAAAAAATGCTTATTATGATGCTTTGAGTGTATTCAATAAGCAGGAAAATATTCTGAAGCGTGAGTTTGAAGAACAGATGCAGGAACAGCTTGATCCGTTTGTTAACCACTCAAAAAAGTCGTCAAATCAATCTGAACAGGAACTTTCGTCATTAACCCTTTCGCTTGTGGAGGAGGATGAGTTTGAAGAATGGCTGGCTTATTCGGATATGGCCAGAAAGCTGGAAGCAGAGTTTCAGGATCAATTGAATGATCTTAATCACCGACTGGGTGTGCTGGTTAATGAAGTAGTCGACAGAGAAACCAATCCTTTTGCGCCGGCTTCTTTTGGACAAGGCTTTCAAGATACACTGAAAGTGGTCACCCTGGATCGTAAAGCACTGCAAGTTAGCTATGCGATTTATAAAGAAGTACTTTCCACTGCATTAGGTGAAATGTACGACAAAATCAATAAGTATCTGAACGATAAAGGTGTCACGCTGGATACAAAGCACCTTTATAAAATCAAACCCTCCAGTGAAGAAGTGCCACGTCCAACCCCTAAAGTTGAAAAAGAAGCAGAGAAGTCTTCCTCGCAACAATCTTCTCCAGCAGGAAATGCTGGCAATGTTTCGGGCAAGCAGTCTGAAGGTGGTGGTCAGGGAGGAGGCAGCGGCAGTCAAGGGGGTGGAGGCCAGGGAGGAGATGCAAATTTTGTAGCTGGTCGACGCCAAAGTGACAATGTTCCGGCGCCACAGGATTGGTATAGTCTGGTGCAATATTTGGGGAATTTGCAACAAAATGCTGCACAGCAAGGAGGTTATCGCCCTGCTGGGATGCCAGGTCAAGCTGGGGTAGCTCAAACTGGGCCAGGGCAGTCGGCTGGAGGTGCTGGTCCTGCGAACGCGGCGCAAATGCAACAGTTTTATACACCGGATGAACTGCTTTCAGCATTGTCTCGCGTGAAATTTTCTGAAAAATTGAAACCGCTTGCTGGGAGTTTTCAGCAAGACGTTAAATCGCAGTTGATGTCTGTGCTTTCACACGGGAAGCCAGAGGATGAGCAAAAACACCTTCCGGAGCGAGAAGGGCGCATTCTGGATATTGCTGGGAGTTTGTTTGATTCGGTTCTGGAAGATAAACTGGTCGCAAACAATGTAAGACCATGGCTTCAGGAATTATCGATCCCGATGGTTAAAATGGCGCTTCAGGATGACTCGCTTTTTTCAGATAAATCTCACCTTGCACGCCAGGTGATCAATAGCCTTGCCCAGTTGGAATTGTATGGTGAGGAAAACGGCGATATGGGGCATAACGCCGTCAGAAAAAGAATAAATCATCTCATTGCTGAAGTGACATCTGCTGATGAAGTTACTCCTCAGCTATTTGAGAAAATGCTGAAAGATCTGAATTCGCTTATCAGGCTGCAGGACAAAGCCTACAAGGAAAATCTTGAGGACGTTTATGCTGCATGTGAAGAGGATCAACGTATAGCCAGGAAGGTGGCAGCTTCAACTGGCAACAAACAGGAAAAACCGGAGGCGCCTACATCTAATGAAGATGGCTTGTTAGAGTGGAGAAAGCAGGTTCGGCGACTTAAGGTGGGTGACTGGATTCTGTTTGATAAGGACACTGAACATCAACGTCGTCGATTAGCCTGGATTTCCAAGTATTTCGAAAATTTTGTTTTTGTGAATGTGAAAGGGTTAAAAGAGCTGACGTTAACTCAGACTGAATTGGCCCAGCAATTGCGCGATGGTACGTCAGTTGTGCTGGATGATGCTGGAGAACCACTAATTGACCGCGCACAAACAGCCATGCTGCAAAAAATGCATCGCCAGTTGTTACATGAATCTACCCATGACCAGCTAACAGGTTTGATTAATCGACGTGAATTTGAAAGGTTCCTTGGTCAGGCGCTGTCAAGTTCTCAGCAACTGAATCAACATCATGCGATCTGTTATATCGATCTGGATCAGTTTAGTGTTGTGAATAATACCTTTGGTTACGCAGGTGGAGATCGATTGCTGGTTGAGGTGACGAAGCTGCTGAAAGATGGGCTGGGTGAGCGCGGTATGGTTGCCCGTATAGGTGGCGACGAATTTGGCATGTTGTTTGAAAATTGCACGGTTATCGAGGCGCTGGAAATTACCGGTCGACAAAAGACGGCTTTACAAAATTATCGGTTTGTCAGTGATGAAAAAAGTCTCGCAATATCATTTAGTGCAGGTCTCGTAGCAATAGACCCGGAAAGCGAAAGTGTGCCCACGCTTTTACAGGCAGCCGAAGAGAGTTGTCGCAGCGCAAAGCTGAAAGGCACCAATTACATCCAGGTTTATAGCCAGGATGATGCGGGCATGGCGCGACACAAGCAAGCCATCAAATGGGTCACAAAAATTGATGAGGCTCTGGACAATGATTCATTGGTGCTTCGTTATCAGCCAATTGCCCGAATTTCCAGAAAAAATACCTTGCTGCACCATGCCGAAATATTGCTTGGCGTACCGGATGAACAAGGAAACCTCATTTCACCTGCAGATCTGATTTTTGCTGCAGAAAGTTTCCGACGGATGGTAGCCGTTGATCGCTGGGTTATTTTGAATGTATTTAAGTGGATGGGTCTGCATCGCCACAAATTGGAAGAAGTGGGTGGCTTTGCAATTAATTTATCCGGTGCATCTTTGAATGAAGAAGGATTTATTGATTTCATCATTCAGCAATCAAAGAACCTGAAAGTTCCTATGGAAAAAGTCTGCTTCGAAGTCACTGAAACCGCAGGGATCGCAAACCTATCCAACGCATCAGAGTTTATTCTGGAGGTGAAGAAAACTGGCTGTACATTTGCCTTGGATGATTTTGGCAGTGGTTTGTCATCCTATGCATACTTGAAAAATCTGCCGGTTGATTATCTGAAAATTGACGGCGCATTTGTCAAGAATATGGACTCCAATCCTTATGACTATGCAGTGGTTAAATCCATTACTGAAATCGGTCATTTCATGGGCAAGGGAATTATCGCCGAATATGTGGAAAATGACAGCATTCTTGATATGCTACGTGAAATTGGCGTAGATTATGCACAGGGCTACATAATTGGAAAGCCGCTTGCATTGAGTTCATTGGCAGCCTGACATTTAGAAATTTGCCCGCATCTGCGCCACGAAATTTTCCCTAAAGAATCACTGGTTGGGTTTTAGTGGTGCGTTGAATCTGGCTGTTCACTTATTAATTTGTTTATCTCGCCTACTACTTCAGAGGGAGCTTCGGTCAGAATAGCGGCCATTCCCTGTTTTGCGCGTTCCTCACCCTTTTCAGCAGCCAGAGTGAATAATTCGTAGGCGTAGAGGTAATTTTGAGGTATGCCTATGCCGCGATAGCACATGAGGCCCAGATTAAATTGCGCCTGCTTATCACCCTGATCAGCCGCGCGACCATACCATTTTGCTGCTTCCAGGTAATTTTGTGGTACATCTTTACCCTCAAAGTATAAGACGCCCAGATTGAATTGCGCATTAATATCACCTTCTTGCGCAGACTTGATAAGCTGTTTGACTTTGCCGTAGCCGGCTAATTCGATGATGTCCATTTGGTTTTAATCCATACTTGCTATGTTCGTGAAGCAGGTATTTTACCCCGCAATGCTGCTGGGCGATACATTGAGGGGAGGATTCGCTCTGGTACGATTTTTTTTGTTTTTAATCATTGATGTATTTTTGGGTAAGCAATTTTGTCCCTTTTCTCGATTCGCTCACAAGCAAGCCTATGTTATCGTGTAAAATCTCAATTACGCTGAGATGAGAGTTTTGCCATGTCTGTAATAACCTTAATTAAAGAAAATCATGAGCGCCTGGTTGCGCTCAGACGGGATATTCATGCGCATCCGGAACTGGCTTTCAAGGAAAACCGCACAAGTGATCTGGTCGCGAAAGTGCTGGAGGCTGCCGGAATTGAAGTTCATCGAGGATGGGCTGAAACTGGCGTAGTGGGGGCGTTGCGCGCTGGAACGAGCGAGCGTGCCATCGGCCTGCGCGCCGATATGGATGCCTTGCCAATTCAAGAGCAGAATATTTTTTCACATCGTTCTACGCTGGACGGAAAGATGCATGCCTGTGGACACGACGGACACACTGCTATGCTCTTGGGGGCAGCGGAGTACTTGGCCGCTACGCGCCATTTTAATGGCACTGTGTACTTTGTTTTTCAGCCGGCTGAAGAAGGGGGGGGCGGTGCCAGAGTGATGATTGAACAAGGTTTGTTTGAAAAATTCCCCATGCAGGCAGTCTTCGGTATGCATAACTGGCCAGGTGTGCCTGCAGGGCAGTTTGCTATTATGCCAGGCCCGATGATGGCCTCTACAGACCAATTTGATATTACTGTGCGTGGACACGGAGCCCATGCAGCCATGCCACACCAAGGGGCGGATCCGGTTGTGGCTGCTAGTGCGCTGGTGCAGGCTTTGCAAACCATTACCAGTCGTAAGCTCGATCCGCTGGACGCAGCAGTATTAAGTGTGACGCGTTTTCATGCGGGTGAAGCCTATAATGTCATACCCGAACGTGCTGTAATCGGTGGAACAGTGCGTGCCTTTCGTCAGGAGGTGCAGGAAAAGATTGAATCCACCATGGAGCATATTTGTAACGGCATTGCTGCAGGTTTTGGTGTGCAGGCGACTCTTGACTACAGGCGTGGATATCCTGCGACTATTAATTCAGTTGATGAATCCACAGTTTGCCGCAAAGTGGCCTCTGAATTGGTGGGTAAAGATAATGTGTGTACGGATTTACATCCATCCATGGGAGCAGAGGATTTCGCATTTATGCTTCAAGCCAAACCAGGTTGCTACGTTTGGTTGGGGAATGGATTGGGCGAAGGCGGGTGTATGCTGCATAATCCACTTTATGATTTTAATGATGATATTTTGCAAATTGGTGCCAGTTACTGGGCCCGCTTGGCAGAACACTGGTTATCTGTGACCTGAGCTTATTCAGGTGAAATTTTTTGAAAAAGGACGTCATGCAACACCTTGAATTTACCTTGACACGCGAATTTGTTGAACTAGATAACCTGCTGAAATTGATGGGGGTTTGCGACAGTGGTGGTGCAGGAAAAACGATGGTTGCCTCAGGCGTTGTGTTTGTTGATGGTAAAGTGGAATTACGTAAAACCTGCAAGATTCGAGCGGGACAGGTGGTAAGTGTCGGAGATATCAGCATCGCTGTGAAAGCGGAAACAGTGAGTAAATAAAATTAACCAATACCTCCATGTTTATTTACGTTCGTAAGGTTAATTGACTGATGCCTGTTCAACTGTTCATGCTGAGAGGCGTGCCTGATGATGAGTCTGAGGAAATTCGCGAATTGTTAAATGCGCATGACATTGCCTTTTATGAGACGCCTGCAGGTAATTGGGGTGTCTCTGCCCCTGCAATATGGTTAAATGATGAAGGTCAGCTTCAACAGGCAAAGCGGTTAATTGAACAATATCAGAAGGAAAGACTTGCCCGGGTAAGAGCAGAATATGAACAATTGAAACGAGATGGTAAAAATAGAACTGTTTTTGATCAAATAAAAGATGATCCGGTACGATTGATTGGTTACCTGATTGTTATTTTAACGGTATTGTACTTATCCACGAAACCTTTCCTTGATTTAGGGAAATAAAAGCTGTCAAACAACATTAAAGGATAATATTTTGGCCCAACCTAACTTCCAGTATGAAAAGCGTCAAAAAGAACTGGCAAAGAAAAAAAAGCAAGAAGAAAAGAGGCAGAACAAACTGAATAAGACCACTGAAGAGGGCGATGAAAATCCCACTCAGCCGGAAGAAATAGTACCGCCTGAAGCAGCAACTTAAAGCTGTATTCAAGAATCGGGCAACGTTATAAAGGCAGATTGTTTTTGAATCTGCCCTGTTTCGTTTTGCATTTGTCGTGGTGATAAGGAATTGTTATGAATCATTACCATGTTTCTTTTGTAGATAATGAAGGCACTTTTTACTCAGCTTCAGTGGAAACTCCGCTCGATTTATTTACCACTGCAGGCATTGATGAAATGGCCATGGAACTGGGTGATCGCCTTGATCAGGATGAACCGGTGGCAATCATTAATATTATCCCCCTGAAGTCATAGAAATTAGCTGCGTTTGATTTAGGCCGGAGTGGTAAATTTCTATTGTTACTGCCCTAATTAAAAGGTTGGTTATCCACTATTGATTGGGCTCGGATGAGTTTTTCATTTAGAGTATATGCCCATGGTTAAGGCCTGTTCAATGTGAATATTGAGCATTAAAGGAAGAGAATAATGAAGTTGAAAGTGTTTGCCTTCTTTGTCGGTATGATTATTTCGTTTTGCAGTGTTGCGGGCAATCCGCAAGTGGAAATGAAAACCAGCATGGGAAACGTTACGATCGTTTTGTATGCAGACAAAGCACCTGGAACTGTTGAAAATTTTCTGCGATATGTGAAAGGCGGATTTTACAAAGGGACTGTTTTCCACAGAGTAATAGACAACTTCATGATCCAGGGTGGCGGATTCAATAGCAAGATGCAGGAAAAAGAGACATTTCCACCCATCAGGAACGAAGCGGACAATGGATTGAAAAATGATATTTTTACCATTGCCATGGCGCGTACGATGAATCCTCATTCTGCAGCGGCGCAGTTCTTTATCAATGTGAAGGACAATGATTACCTGAACCATACCAGTCAGTCCATTTCTGGCTGGGGTTACACCGTATTTGGCAAGGTAGTGAAAGGGCAGGAAGTCGTAAAGAAAATAGCACAGGTTCGTACTGGTCCACGTGGCCCTTTCCCTTCTGATGTGCCGTTGGAAAATGTCATTATTGAAGATGTAACCGTATTGCCTTAAAAGATGTCCAGTCACACGTCCGTCCCCTATACCTGGTCAACTATCCTGGACATCGTCCGGGAGCACAAAAAAGGGGTGATTCTCGCCCATATTGTGGCTTTTCTGGCAGCACTATCCAGTGTTCCCATCCCATTGTTAATGCCGCTTCTGGTAGACGAAGTGCTGCTGCATCAGCCAGGTAGGCTGGTTGCTGCTTTAAATTCATGGTTCCCGGATTCATGGCATGGTCCCGTACTTTATGTCGGTGTTGTACTGCTCACCACGCTGGCGCTTCGCTTGACGGCTCTGATCATGGGGGTATGGCAGGGGCGGAATTTTACCTTGATCGCCAAGGATGTGGTTTTTCGCATGCGCGAACAAATGCTGCAACGCTTGTCGCGAATTGCAATGTCGGAATATGAAACTTTGGGTAGTGGTGCCGTCGCCTCACATTTTGTAAAAGATCTGGATGCGATAGATGGTTTTATTGGTACATCAATAGCCAAATTTGTAGTGGCAGTCTTGAGTATTATTGGTACAGCTGCAGTGCTGCTATGGATGCACTGGCAACTGGCACTATTCATTCTGCTGCTTAATCCTGCTGTGATCTACTTCACCATGGTGCTGGGCAAGCGCGTCAAAGAGCTTAAAAAGCGTGAAAACAGTGCGTTTGAGATGTTTCAGCAATCACTGACTGAAACGCTTGACGCCATTCAGCAAATCCGTGCGATCAATCGCGAGCGTCACTACATTGAGCAAGTGATCGATAAAGCACGCAATATTCGTACACACGCAGCTGCATTTTCATGGAAGAGTGATGCTGCCGGGCGATTGTCGTTCATGGTGTTCTTGTTCGGCTTCGACGTATTTCGTGCCATCAGTATGCTGATGGTGGTTTTTTCTGATTTGACGATTGGTCAGATGATGGCCGTGTTTGGTTATTTGTGGTTCATGATGGGCCCGGTGCAGGAGATTCTGGGTATACAGTATGCTTATTATGGGGCAAAGGCTGCGCTGTCCCGCATTAACCAGTTACTGGGACTTAAAGAAGAACCCCATTATCCCCATTTGAAAAATCCTTTTTCAGGCAAGCATACCGTGGGAGTAGCGGTAGAAAATGTCAATTTCAGCTATGGTGATTTACCTGTTCTGAATGGGGTGAGTCTTAAAATTCAGCCGGGCGAGAAAGTAGCATTAGTCGGTGCATCCGGTGGTGGAAAATCAACACTGGTGCAGGTAATTCTCGGGCTTTACCCACCACAATCAGGCACAGTCAGTTTTGATGGTGTGTACATGACAGAAATAGGACTTGAAGTGGTGCGTAGCCATGTGGCTACGGTCTTGCAACATCCGGCATTGTTTAATGATACGGTCAGGTTGAATCTGACATTAGGTCGTATGCTTTCTGACGCACGTTTGTGGCAAGCGCTGGAAGTGGCGCAGTTAGCTGAAACTGTTCGCGAATTGCCAAAGGGGCTGGATACAATAGTGGGGCGACAGGGAATTCGTCTTTCTGGCGGACAGCGTCAGCGGCTGGCCATCGCACGCATGATCCTATCTGATCCGCAGGTAGTCATTCTGGACGAAGCTACATCGGCGCTGGATGCTGAAACAGAGGCTAAACTGCATGAAGCCATGCGCGAGTTTTTAAAAGATCGCACTACATTAATTATTGCCCATCGCTTATCCGCTGTGAAACAGGCTGACCGTGCTTATGTGTTCGATAATGGGCAGATAATTGAGGAAGGTGTGCATGAGGAATTGATTAAAAATGATGGTCTGTACAGCCGGCTATATGGCCAGTTGCAGCACTAATATTCAAGGCCGGTTTGGATACTTTCATTATTTTGGTACTGGTGATCGCGGTATTAGCTTCCTTTCCTTTATTAGTACACTATGGCTTTCGTGCTCCGCGGATCAGAGAGAGCAGAACACCAGAAAAATATGGTTTGTCCTACCAAGAAGTTAAAATTCAAACTGAAAATGGCAAGCAGTTATTCGGCTGGTTTATACCTGCTTCGAAAACTCAATCAGCCCCAGCGATAGCCGTAATACATGGCTGGGGCAGCAACGCTGAAATGATGCTGCCGCTGGCAAAGCCCTTCCATGAAGCTGGCTATGCCATGTTGTTTTTTGATTCGCGAAACCATGGCCAAAGCGATAGTGATGCTTTCTCCTCATTGCCGCGTTTTGCTGAAGATTTGGAGCACGCTTTAAACTGGCTGGCAGAACAGTCGAATGTTGATGGAACGAAGCTGATTGCGATGGGTCACTCAGTAGGTGCAGGGGCAGCGTTGCAGGTCGCTTCCCATCGCCATAACCTTGCTGCCGTTGTAAGTATCTCGGCATTTTCGCACCCGAAAAACATGATGCGCCGGATTTTAGCCAGTAAACATATCCCGTATTTTCCTTTGGGACAACTGATTTTGCGTTTCGTCGAATTCACGATAGGCCATCGTTTTCGTGACATTGCGCCATGTAACACGATCCAGCAAATAAATTGTCCCGTCTTGCTAGTTCATGGAGAGGATGATCGGACTGTTCCAGTGGTAGAAGCGCATGAAATTTATGCGAAACGCAAAAGTAATCATGTTCGCCTCCTTATCCTGAAAGGCGACCATGATTCCTCACATCAAATAATCAAACACACTGCCGAATTAGTGAGTTTTGTAGATCAGGCAATGAGGGATTTAGAAAAACGCAGGATTATTTGAATAAATCAGTATCGATATAATCAGCTTTAACCAGCGACCAGAAGTCCACTGCCAACCCACTTTCCACATAAGCATAAGGTAGCCAGCCATATCCCTGCATTCCCCAGCTTGTGCCCCAGGAGTTGCGGATCAATAATGCGCCCTTATTTTTACCTATCACTTTGGTGTCGTTAAATCCCACTGCAACAATCGCATGGCCGCCCAGCACTGATTCACCTTTGAGTGGATAAGGAATCTCACCTTTGCCATCACCGCTTGGCGGAATCGAGCTATATACAGTAAACCCAAACATGCAGGGTAAGTTGGCAGCGAGATTGTTTTTGATCGCTGTAAGCAGTTGGCTTGTCGACGTACCGGGAGGATCTAACCGGTAATAATTCAGCGCTTTGTAGTTTTGGGCGAAGGCATAGCAAAATGCTGGTGGTTCCTCATCATATTTGGTCACTTTATAGGGCCAATGTGTTTCTGGCGGGACACCAAACAACACCATTGCCTTCATGGTGGCGCGCAAATGAGCGCCCTGATCTCCCGTCCAGCCAAGCAGGTTGCGCGTAGCTTTATAAAGAAACAGGCGGGAACCATCCAGATGTTTGCCAAATGCGCGGCGCTCAAAATACTCCAGCAAGCCTACTCCGGCATTTGCAGTGCAAGAACCAATGTTGCCTTGATCTTCAATAGGTGAACACCACTGCCGTAAATCGATAGATGCCGGCATTTTTTTTATGGCGGCTTGCAAGCGTTTGGATTTTGACAGGATTTTTGCTACATCATCTGCTTGCTTAGTGTGGTCACGAAAATCGGGAAGGTCGCGTTGCCAACCCATGCTGAGTTCTGGTGTATACATATTGTCCTCCAGTTAAAATATGATTACTGCGTTGTTGCAACTACGTTTAAAAATCAACTAATTCAGTGAATAAAAAAAATCATGTTATTTCACAATTCCACATACCATGCGAGAGCCCCCGCCCCCCAGTTTTTCAGGGTGGTCAGCATGATTGTCGCCACCCGCATGAATCATTAATGATCGGCCTTTCAAATCGGCAAGTTTCAGGCGAGGAGCAAGTGCGGGATAATTTGCTTTGCCGTTATCTGTAACATATAGAGCGGGAAGGTCGCCCAAGTGGCCTTTGCCGTATGGGCCTTCATGCTTGCCTGTTTTTTCAGGGTCATAATGTCCGCCAGCGCCCAGGCCACCTACCATTTTTCCGTCCTTTTCCTTTGCAGAACAATCAGCATTTTCGTGAACATGGAAACCATGCAAACCGGGAGTTAAATCACTTAAATTTGGCGTGAAAATCACGCCATATGGTGATTCAGAAGCAGTCACTGAACCGACTGATTTGCCTACACCATTGCTATCAACCATATTCATGGGTATAACAAGCTCATCCGCAACAGCAAAATGAACAGATAACAGTAAAGTGATAGCTGTCAGGCCAAGCATTTTATTCATGGATAATCCTCTTGAAAAATTTGAAAGAGCGAGTTAGAAACTAACGCGTTATCCTGTTATAGGACATTATTTGAATGTTACAAGCGCGCCATGTGGTAGTTTTAGACCTGAAACCATTGGTTGTATTAGATCGGTCGCTGTAAAATTCAATAATTTTGTTGAAAGTTTTTTGTGGAATTGAAAAAGATGCCCAATAAAACCCTCTATTTTGTCCGCCATGGCGAAGCGGATTTCAACCTTATGGATCGGGTCAATGCTCATCCTGAAGTACGTAATAATCTGACAGTTACAGGAAAGGAGCAGGCAGCATGCTGTAGTAAAGAATTGCCCCAATCTAATATTGATGTGATTTATTGTTCCGAATTTCCCCGGGCAAGGCAAACTGCGGAAATAATTAACAAACGTTTCGAGGTGCCGATTATAGAAGACAGCTTGATCAATGAGACCGGTGCTTTTGCATTTGAAGGAAAGCCAACAAGCGCATGGCATGCAGCACAAGTGCCGGACAGATTAAGTGCGGTAGTGCCTGATTGTGAGTCGTATGCAGATATGAAGCGACGGCTGATTACTTTTCTGAATAAAATGCGATCAATTTCAGCGGAGCATATCGTGGTGGTTTCACATGAAGAGCCAATTCAAGTGATGGTGGGTATTTTAACGAATACATCGGATGCAGAGGCGAGATCCAAGGTCATTAGCCATTGCTACCCGATTAAATTGGCGCTACCGCAGAATACCCATTGAAATGGGTGTTTTATATCATTAATTAAGCGAATTAAACTAATGCTCTGTAGAATATAGCATCTCGATTTAATATGGATAGCAAGCGATGAAAAGAACTGATTTGGCTAAGGAATTTGGTTTGAAAATTAACAGGAAGTTGAGTCAGGCCGGTACACCAGGACGCTTCGGTAAAGAGGCTGCTGTAGTGCTGGATCGACGTGAACAACGCAAGCAGGATCAGGCACTGGGGTTGGTGCCATTTGCCGTAAAGCTGAATAGTGATCTAGTGAAACAGATGCAGGAGTTGGCTGAGGAACGCCAGACAGGATTGAATGAGTTAGTCGCTGAGTTGTTAAAGAAAGGGCTGGAAAGCTGATAAATTTACCAGAGTATAGGAGCAACGTTTCTAAAAACGCTGCAAGTATTTATTGCGTGCGCTGAAGCGCGTAAGGAATAGCCTCATTAAATCAAGCTGACAGGCTAATCAGCCAGTTATTTTATGGTGTCGAAATATTTTACAGTTTTACATTGGCATAAATAAATGAATCCTGTTTGCTTCATAACCTGAAAGCCAATGAAGCAGGAATAAACTGCTTGAATTGCGGTTTGCTATGACAATTTTTGTTGTCGATATATTTTACAAAGTCCAATCGTACTATTTATTTTATTCATTAGAATCATATTGATAGTATTTTGGTATGATAATTGCTTCATTGTAGTACTGATAGTTTGTGTTGAGTCTTTGTTTGTAAAATGGACTCATTAAATAAGAAAGATAAATCTTAATATGGATGTGGGGATCGAATGAAACGTATTGCGAAACTTCTGGTATGTTTAGGGTTAGCTTGGGGAATGAACGCTCAAGCATCTACGCTGAGTTTTTTCTGCATTACGCCTAGCGTTTCTACCGATTGTGGTATTGGACAGTCTCAGCTTACAGTTGATGTAATAGGCACAACTAAGGGCGTAAGCTTTACTTTTTATAATAAAGTAGGATCGAAATCATCCATTACCGATGTTTATTTCGATGCCGGTACTTCTTCTCTAAGTGGCTCTCCTTTACCAACGATCACTGATAGCGACGTTGGTAATCAGACTAATGTAGTGTTTTCGTTAGATGCTAATCCAGCAAATTTGCCTGGTGCCAATAATATCACCCCACCTTTTAATGCTTCGACGTCCACTGCTTTTACGTCTGGAGCAAATGCTGGTAATGGCGGAACAACGAGTCATGGTGTGAACGCAGCTTCTGAATGGCTGACTTTAGACTATGCATTAAAAAGTGGCAAAACACTTAATGATGTTCTGTTAGATCTAAGTAACGGTAATCTACGTCTTGGTATTCACGTAACTGGGTTTCAGGATGGCAACAGTGCTAGCTTCGTTAATAACCCAGGGCTTCCTCCACAAGTGGTTCCTGTACCAGCAGCTGCTTGGTTGCTTGGTTCTGGCTTGATTGGTTTGGTGGGCTTGGCTAGAAGAAGAGTCATTCAGTAATTACCCTTTAATTTCAGGTTTGTTCATTAGAATCATATTGATAGTGTTTTGGTAGGATAGTTACTTTATTGTAGTACGATAGTTTGTGTTGAGTCCCTGTTAGTAAAAAGGACTCACTGTAATTAGAAGTATAAATCTTAATATGGATGGAGAGATCGAATGAAACGTACAGCGAAACTTGTGGTTTGCTTAGGGTTGGCTTGGGGAATGAATGCTCAAGCTGCTTCTGTTACTTACTACCTCGACCAGTCCAATGCATTGTTGGATGGAATTGGTTATGTAAAAGTTACCGTCTCTGATTCAACGACTAATGCTGGAGATATTGATTTTAAGGTGGAAACTACTTCTGCTTTTAGTACTTCTCCGATTGGTATTGGAACCAATTTTGGTCTCCAGGCGTTTGGCTTCAATCCAACAATGGCGCTTTCCAGTTCAAATATTTACAATCTAAACACTTCCTGGTCTGTTGGGTCAGGTAACCTGGATGGTTTTGGCTCATTTTCAGTTGCAGAAACAGGAACTGGTAATTCTCGTCTGGATCCATTGACCTTCTCCATCAATATTGCTGGGGATAGTATTAGTAGTTATGCAAATCCTTCAACTGGTACAGCTGGAAGCTGGTTTGGTTCTACTAATCCTTTTTTCGCTGCCCATGTGGCTGGGTTTACCTCTAATCTGAGTGATGCTAATGGAATGGTAACCAGCGCATATTTTGCTGGTAGCACAACCACTCTTCCACCTAATTTGGTACCCGTCCCTGCTGCTGCGTGGCTGCTAGGATCTGGCCTGATTGGTTTGGTAGGGTTGGCAAGAAGAAAAGCAGTTCAGTAACACCTCGTTGCTAATTAGTGAAATAAAAAGCCGCAATAGCGGCTTTTTTATTGTGTAATGCATCAATTTACTAAAATGTTGCAGAGTGGCAGGGTATGAGGGTGCTGTGAATATAATAGCAATAAAATTACAAATCATTAATCCCACAAAGAATTATTTTCTGAGATACTTCTTCCAAGCAATTTTGTAAACAGTGATAATTTTTTTAAACCGCTGGGTTATCTGACCCAGACAGTAGTCATTGTCTAACGAAACTGCAGATTGTCCTGAAAAAGGCAAACCACCCGAAAGGGTGGGGCGCAAAGTTACCGGTCTAACGGGGTTTTCCCCCACGACAGCGGGACTGCCAGGCCAGGTGTGTACAGTAAGTTATTTGCACTGTTCCGCTCAATTTAGATGTTTCAGCCACTGCGTATACGTTGCTGGCTGTTGAGCGTTCTATTGGCTAAGCATTCCCCATGTCACAGGTTTCAAGATGGAACCTGATTTAATGAGGAGTTGCAAATGAGCCAGTCCAAGCAGTATCTACACGTTTTCCCCCATAATTTGTTGTTCACGTTGCTAGCGGGAGCAGGTCTCTGCCTGGCTGCCAATCCTGTGTCTGCTATAGAACCTGGTGCCGACTGGGTAAAGGGCAGAATTCTTGTTCAACCCCGTGCAGGCCTTGATGCCGCTGAATTTGAAAAGGTGCTGAAGCCACACGGCGGTCACGCATTGAGAAAAATTAAAGGGGTCAATGTTCAAATTGTTGAACTTCCCGGTAATGCGTCAGAAAAGGCTGTGCTAAACAGTTTGAGAAAACATAAGAATATCAAATTCGCTGAGCTGGATTACATTCTTCATGCAGAAAAAACGTCAAATGACCCCTATACGCCAAATGAGTGGCACTTGAATAAAATGCAGGCAGGCAGTGCGTGGGACATCAGTCTGGGAAACGGAATTACAGTAGCCATATTGGATACCGGTGTTGATGCGACCCATCCTGATTTGGCAGGACAGCTCGTTCCTGGCTGGAACATGTATGACAATAATGCAGATACAGCTGACGTCTATGGGCACGGAACGATGGTAGCCGGGGTAGTAGGTGCTGCCAGTGATAATGCGATTGGTGTGAGTTCTTTTGCCTGGCAGGCTAAGATAATGCCAGTACGCATTAGTGGCACAGATGGCATGGCCAGCATCAGTACAATAGCCAACGGTCTGATTTGGGCTGCTGATCATGGGGCGCGGGTTGCCAATATCAGCTATGCCGTGTCAGGTTACGCTACGGTCCAGAATGCCGCTCAATATATGAAAAACAAGGGCGGGGTGACAGTTGTTTCAGCGGGTAATAGTGGTGCTCTGGACAGCTCTCTTGCTGACGACACAATGATTTCCGTTTCTGCAACGGATAGTAATGATGTGAAAACCAGTTGGTCTACCTATGGCCCATTTGTGGATGTTTCCGCACCGGGTGCAGGTATCTGGACTACAACCCGAGGTGGCGGATATAGTGCCGTTTCAGGTACTTCATTCTCCAGTCCTGCCACAGCGGGTACCGTTACGTTGATGTTGGCAGCTAACCCGCAACTTAGCCCTGTGGATGTGGAAAACCTGCTGAAAACCACTGCGGTTGATCTTGGCACTGCCGGGTGGGACCAGAACTATGGATATGGCAGGGTGAATACTTTTGCTGCGGTGCAGGCTGCTGCTCTATCAGTGTCGAGAGACTTGAGCGCGCCAGTGGTAGCAATCGGTTCTCCAGGAAATAATGCGACCGTATCAGGGTGGGTTTCTGTTGATGCCTCTGCATCGGATAATGTGGGGGTGACGCATGTTGATCTGCTAGCTAATGGTGTTTTGGTTGCTAGTGATAACGCTTCGCCATATGCATTCTCATGGGATTCAACAAAGGTATCGGATGGTGAGGCGCAATTGGTGGCTTATGCTTATGACGCAGCAGGTAATTACAGCGCTTCACCCGTTGTAATGGTGAATGTTAAAAACGCTGTTGATATTACACCTCCTACTGTGACTATTTCCAGTCCGATAAATGGCAGCAAAATTGCGACGAAGGTTTTGATATTAGCCGAAGCAAAAGATAATGTTGCTGTTGCCAATACCAGCCTTTACATAGATGGATTGCTCGCAACGACTGTCACTGGAGGCACTCTTTCCTATAATTGGAACATGCGCAGAGTGAGTTCCGGTACCCATGTAATCAGTGTTAAGGCTGTGGATACCAGCGGTAATGCGGCAACAAGTTCCATACAGGTTATTAAATAAGCTGAAGGGGTAAAAAGCCAAAAGGGCCAGGTTAACGACCTGGCCCTTTTTTTTTCGCTCAATTTCTCACTGGATGCCGATCATTCAAATCTGGGTGATTCTGTCGGTCTAGAGTTTCCTCCTAAAATGGCTGAGAAATTGAATTTGAGTCATCTTCATATCTATTGAAAAGCAAGGCAGATAAACGCGATAAATGCAGAATCAGGATGCAAGTCTGAACAATCGTAAAACGGGTGACGCAATTGGTATGGTTCGCCGCCTGTATGGGATAATGATATGATAATCAGAAGGAAATAAATTTGATGATTAATTCGGAGATGGCATGTCGGATCCTATACTGATTGCAAAAGGAAACAAGGAAGTTTTTCTGCTGCCAAAAATGGCGAATCGACACGGCTTGATTGCAGGTGCAACTGGTACGGGAAAAACGGTTACGCTTCAAGTGCTAGCTGAAAATTTCAGTCGCATGGGCGTGCCAGTATTTATGTCTGATGTAAAAGGTGATCTTTCTGGTATTAGTCAACCAGGTAAAACCCACCCAAAAATCACAGAGCGTGTTGAAAAAATGAGCCTCACTGACTACGTTTTCTCCTCTTGTCCGGTCACATTCTGGGATGTTTTTGGAGAAAGGGGGCACCCTGCCAGAACAACAGTGTCGGAATTTGGCCCTCTTCTGCTCTCACGCATGCTTAACCTGAACGATACCCAATCTGGCGTAATGATGCTGGTCTTCAAAATTGCTGATGATAATGGGATGTTGTTGCTTGATCTGAAAGACTTACGTGCGATGTTGCAGTATGTGGGGGATAACGCGAAAACATTTACTACAGACTATGGAAATGTTTCTGCAGCCAGTATTGGCGCTATTCAGCGCGGGTTGTTAAGTATTGAGCAGGGAGGTGGAGATAAGCTGTTTGGTGAGCCGGCGCTTAATATTAGCGATATCATGCAAACAGATAACCAGGGCCGCGGAATGATCAATATTTTGTCAGCGGACAAATTGATGCAGTCCCCAAGCGTCTATTCGACTTTCCTGTTGGGATTGTTATCGGAACTTTTCGAAAATCTGCCGGAAATTGGTGATCCTGAAAAACCACGGTTAGTGTTCTTTTTTGATGAAGCCCACCTTTTGTTCAAGGATACGCCATCAGCTTTACTGGATAAAATTGAACAGGTTGTAAGGCTGATCCGTTCTAAAGGGGTCGGGGTGTATTTTGTCACCCAAAATCCGGATGACATTCCAGATAATATACTTGGCCAACTGGGTAATCGAGTTCAGCATGCATTGCGTGCATTTACGCCGCGTGATCAAAAATCCGTTAAAGCCGCTGCGCAAACGATGCGGGCCAATCCGGATCTGGATGTGGCAAGTGCCATTACAGAGTTGGGCGTGGGGGAAGCTTTGGTTTCTACCCTGGATGAAAAGGGCAGGCCAACAGTTGTCGAACGAGCCTTGATTGTACCGCCACAAAGCCAGATTGGTCCGGTTGACGAAGCTACCTGTCAGCAACTGATTAGAGCTTCAGTACTTTATGGGCATTATGAAGCAGAAGTGGATCGGGAATCTGCTTATGAAGTTCTTAAAGCGCGAGCGGAGCAAGTTGTGAAGGCTCAAGAAGAACCAGCAGAGACCGGGGGAATGTTGGGCGGCATGTTTGGTGGGAGCAGCGCGAAATCAGGACGTAGCAGGGAAGGCGTGGTTGAAGCCCTGGCCAAGAGTGCAGCCCGTGCTATTGGGAGCCAGTTGGGCAAACAAATTTTACGCGGAGTACTTGGTGCTATTATGGGAGGGAAAGGGCGCTAATATGCCACACAGCTGAAGAAACCAAATGTTATTCAGAATTGCCGTAATGTTGATTTGAATACTGGAATTGATGAGTTGAATATTCAGGCATAGACTAAACATATAAGCTGAGTGTTTTTCAGAGATAATAATTGACCCTATGAATTAATTGGCACATAAGGGTTATTTTATACGCCAGATGTTGGCTTTGGGATTGGTTGGTTTATGCGAAAAAAAATTAACGTCAGCGATCTGAAAACCGGGATGTTTGTCGATGAGTTTTGCGGGAGCTGGATGGACCATCCGTTCTGGAAGTCCAAATTTAAGCTTTCGGAGCAAAAAGACCTAGTGACAATTCAGAAAAGTGGTGTCCATGAGGTATGGATAGATACTTCAAAGGGACTGGATGTGCCCGCTCAGGTAAAAGAGGTTTCTGTTGAGGAAGCTAAGCAGAAAACAGATGATATTCTGCTGCAGGCAGTAGTTAAAAAAACGCAAGAAAAAGCCCGTGTTTCTCTTGATCAGGAGATGGATCGAGCAAAAAAAATTCAGGGCAAAGCCAAGCAAGCAGTGATGTCCATGTTTCAGGAAGCACGAATGGGAAAGGCGTTGCAGCTTGGAGAAGCGACTTCGCTGGTGGATGAAATTAACCAGTCTGTTTCCCGTAATCCTGGTGCACTATTAAGTCTTGCAAGATTGAAAACCAAGGATGACTATACCTACCTCCATTCTGTTGCAGTTTGTGCGCTCATGATTGCATTAGGTAAGCATATGGGGATTGAAGGCGATACCTTGAAGTCATTGGGGATGGCAGGGTTACTTCATGATGTGGGGAAAATGGCGATTCCGGATGATGTGCTGAATAAACCAGGTCGCCTGACGGATCAGGAGTTTGACGTGGTTAAAACCCATCCTGTAAGAGGGTGGGAAGTTTTGAAAGCGTCCTATGGTGTGGATGAGATAGCACTTGAAGTTTGTTTGCATCACCATGAGAAAGTGGATGGCAGCGGCTACCCGGATAAATTATCAGGCAATGACTTGCTGCTTTTTGCGCGTATGGGTGCCGTATGTGATGTATATGATGCCATTACTTCTAACCGTTGCTATAAGGCAGGTTGGGCGCCCGCGGAGGCATTGCGTAAAATGGCTGAATGGCAAGGTCATTTTGATCCGGTGGTGTTCCAATCTTTCGTCAAAACGGTGGGAATCTACCCAACAGGTACTTTGCTTAAGTTACGCTCCGGCAGATTGGGCGTTGTAACGGATCAGAGTGAAAGTAGTCTTTTGAAGCCGTTTGTTAAAATCTTTTTTTCTACACGGTCACAAGCGCCTATTGCGATGGAAATTCTGGATATGTCGCGTTCTCAGGATGCTATTGAGTGTGTAGAAGATCCGGCTAAATGGGGACTTGATCTTAAGAGAGTAACCGGTATTTGATAGGGTTAGGAGCGGATTCACTTCTCACGTATCCGCGTTAGACTGTTTTCCCAATCTGGGTTTTGGATATCATGCCCAATTTTTTTAATTCTACCCACTTCATTTTCATACCACCCGATATCATGCTGGTTTGGATGGGCTTCATAGGCCCACCATGCACCATCTTCATCTTGAGCAATCCAGTTGGCCCAATTTGGTATAACTGTGAAAATGTCTTTTAACTCAAACATATTATGCGGTGTATTCATGTCGGCAGTTTATTGTTATCTGTCAGTGCTTTCTTTTACCACAAGCGTATTGGGTTTGGTTAGAATGAATGCTTACTTTTTGGAGAAAGTACGATGCGCTGGCGCGATTTAAGACGAAGTGGTATTGAACAGATGGAACGCGGTATTAATCCTGATCCTGGTAGATGGGCCTGAGATTAGGCGCTGCAAGCCTGATTGCTGTCGTGGTATGGCTAACGCAACAAGTATTCAATTTATATAAAGCCATGGGGAGGCAAGAATGAGTAGAGTTTTTTTTAACCTGGCGATTTTGTTGTTTCTTTTTGGTGTCAAAACGGCACATGCAGCAGAAGAGTGGGTGACCATTACCACAAACACTCCCAACATCACTTTTTCTGTTGATAAAGGGGATGTTAAGCAGAATGGAGAAAATGTTGAATTTTGGGAAAAACTGCAATATAGGGAGCCAGAGATCATTGATCAGGCTTCCGGTAAAAAAATCAAAGAGAAAAAGGTACGTCGTATAATCAATTGCAAGGAGCGAACGCAAGGGTACAGTTACGGGATAACCTATGCCGAAGGCGGTCGCTTTATTACGTCAATTTCTCTTGAAGCCGCGCAGATTAAAATGGACGCAATTCCTCCCGGCACAATTGCCGAAGAGGAATTCGCGATGGTTTGTCCAAAAAAGGAAGCCCCAGGAAAAAAAGCCCTGATTACCCTACCGCCTTCAATATCAGCGGAACATGCGCCGGAGGCAAATTAAGTGTCAGTGCAAACTTATGCCCTTCCGGAGACATTTTTCTCCAGGTTTTCTGGATGATATCAATCCATTTTGCTTCGTCATAATGGCTATATTTTTTGACAAAATCATCCATGTAATATTCCAGGAAAACCAGGTCAACTACGTCTTCCAGTAATTGTGTTTCAGGATTACGCTTCAGGCCTTCCTTGCGCAACAAAGATTGCACGCGAGTGATCATTTCATCATCATAGCCAGCCTCGCGCATGATATTACCGGCTGTTTCAGCATGAAATTTTTGCAGATCGGTACGCCATTTTTTGTATCCTTCAGGCGTAGCAGGATAATCGGTACGCGCGCTTTTCCAACGCTGAATGTGCTGGCAACGGACAGCAAGCTGAACCGCTTCAGATGCCTCTGGTGCAAATCGTTTCAACATGGCGCTCATACGTTGCGCGTAAAGCAGTTCCTTGGGGTGTTCTGCCCCTTCGGAAATTTCTTTGTTTGGGTCTTCTGCATTGGCAGCGTCGAAGCCCGCAATCGCCTGGGCGAAGCGTTCAGTGGTGTTCGTAGTCAAAACAGCTCTCCTTGGTTCTTTAAATCAATGTCCGACTATTTTACATGGTTTTATCTAAATCGTTTACGAACATCAAAATAGTAAACTGGGCCAAATTCGTGGAGCGCGGGTAACGCGCTTGTATGTTGCGCTAACTATCTGTATTTTTATTCTTCTTTCTTTCGTTGGCAAGTTCAGTCCGGAACTGATTGAGTTTGGTTTGGAAGTCTGTTGCATCGCCATAGTCAAGAAACTGCGCATAGCGAGAGTGTGAATGCAGTAATTTACTGGCGTGTTTAATAGGGCAAAAATACTGTTCGGTACGTGCGATAATTTCACGTGCATAGGCCATGAGACCATTAGCATAGGAGCAATACAGGCAATGGAATTTTTCAATTGCATTCAGATATGACAGGTGCTGATGGTCAAAGATAATGAATTGTGAGCGCCGGACCTTCGGGATTTTGTAAATGGGAAAACAAGTCAGTTGATAGATTGTGACGGTCATATCCAGAAAAACCAGCGGGATAATCATGCCATAGATGATGGGCGCAGTGAGATAGTTTAGGGGGGGGACGGTTAAGAACCAGCGTAAAATGCCTAATTTCAACCGCTGGTGGGCTTCTTTGATAGCGCGTTCAAATTTGACGCGCTTGCCTTCGATGCGGTACCGCATTTTGGCTTCCTGCTCAAAAAGCGCAGTTCTGAGCTCGTCTTCAAGGGTTGATATTTGGTTGAGTATATGTCTTATGCGTTCATTCATAGCGCTCCAGTGCCGGTTTCACCCAGAAAATATGTAAAATTCTCAAATGATTTTGCTCTTTTTAACAGTTTAAGCCGAAACTGTTAGAAGAAGAGTATTTGTGCTTGATATACTTTCATAAAAAGTATTGTTTTGCGTGCGGAAGTTTTTCAGAATAATTTCTGTAAAGAAGGGTGTGCAAATGCAAATGAAAACCACAGAAGATGTACCGGACAAATACAGAGGGGCTTGGCAGCAACTTCCATCGGGGGGAGAAACAGAAGAGGTTGCTCGTTCATTCTGGTTGCAGACAAAGCGGCTGCATGCAAGTCTTCTGGTTCCTGCTGGGCGCCCGGATTTTTCCGGAAAAGCATCCTTGTCAGAAATGAATCAGGAAGAATTGATGTGGCTGGCAAGCCAGCAAGCCATTGCTGGTGCCTGCATAGTGGGGGATGGTTTGTTGCATCGCCGACGGCAGATTGACTATCAGCCCTCTCGGGGAAAGGCCAACGACAGGGAAATGCGTTTCGAAGGCGAAAACTTGTGGGAAGGATCGCCCAATAGTACTGAGCATCTGGTGTGGCGAAAGATCAGTGAACCCGGCGCTGAATCGATTGCTTTACGGTTCCAGGATGAAGGCGATATCACAGACATTTCCGGGCAGCGTAAAGGATTGTTGTTGGTGGTGGGCGATTATTTCATGTACGTCCGTGATCGCGGTTATTTTGTGCCTCAATCAGAATCGCTGAGCACCTTGATTGAGTGCAGGGAATATGGCCTCAAGCAAATCGTGGAACTGCTGGATTTTGAAGTGTCATTTGGGGTGCGGCGCTCAGGAGAGATGCCCTGGCAAATTAAACTTTCTACCTTGCCGTTCAGGGAAGGCAAGCCGTTGATGACTGAGGGCGGGTTTGAAGCGCTTTCAAAAGACGGCGGCGCTCTTTTAAAAATGAATAGAGGTGGGAAAATTGTGTTGCGGCGCTGGTCTGTGGATGACTGGAGTACTGCAGCATAGCGGTGCAATGGAATGCCAATGCGGGTAAAGCCTTTGTTCACATCGGCATTCCAATAATAATCAGTTTTTTTCAATATGCGTGATGTTGTGAGCCTCATTTAATGTCTGGAAATACTTAGCACACCAATAAGCACAAGTCCGGAACCGGCTATTTGTAATGCTGTAATAGATTCTCCCAAAAATAAATGCGCCATGTATATGGTTGTTACAGGGCCAATTGAGCCGATCATCGAAGTGCGCCCAGATCCCATTTTACGTATGCTGGCAGCGAGAAAAAATGCCGGTAAAATGGTTGAAAAAACAGCCATTGCCATTCCCAGTTCATAAACCTGAAGGGGTAACTGTAATTTTGACAGGGGGTGAATTGCTGCAAACTGAATCAGTGTGGCAATGCTCGCTACCGACATGGCGTAGGCCATAAATCTCATTCCGCCGATTCGTGCTATTGATTGCCCAGCACCAATCAGATATATAGCATAAGAAATAGTGCTGGCGAATACGAGCAGCGAGCCGAGCACAATGCCTGTTTGCGTTAAAGTAATATTTTGCAAAAAGACGAGTGCTATCCCTGCGTAACTTAACAAGATTGCAATAATCGTTTTTTTATCGATTTTGTGACTGAAATATAGCGCACTCAGGATAATAACAATGGTGGGATACAAAAACAATATCAAGCGTTCCAGGCCAGCAGAAATATATTGCAAACCAAGAAAATCCAATAAACTGGAAAGGTAATAGCCCAATAAACCCAGTCCAACGACTGCAAACCAGTCATTACGGGTAAGTCGGGGGGACATTTTGTTCAAACCAAACCATAGTGCTAAGCCCAAAAAGACAGGCGCGGAAAACGCCATGCGCAGTGCTAGTAAAGTTACAGCATCGACTGGGTAGACATAGGCAAGTTTGACAAAAATGGCTTTGGCAGAAAATCCGATGGCAGCCAAAAGGGCAAAGGTAAAACCCACTAAAGTTACCTGGTTTTTTGACAAGGGGTGTGAGATAGCAGTATCCATAAAGTCCTTATAGTTTTCTGGCGGACCTTATGGCGGAGCTAAGCAATCGCGGTAAAGTCCGCGGTTGCTGAATTAAATTTACGTCATGTAGGAACAGCCGCGGTGATGGAAAGCTTCCATAGCCACAGCAGTGGATGTGATATCGTAAATGGATGTAAATTTTGTGCCATGTTTCAACTATACATACGTCATAATATGTAGTCAATGGGATCAGCTAGCTTAATTGACTAATCTAGCATTGATTATGCCAAGTGCCTTGGGTAATCAGAAAGGTAGGTTATACTTCATGACTACAACTTCATTTTTGAAGCATCTGTCAGTGTGGAGGTTGCGAAATGCTTGTTTCTATTAAAGCGATTGTAGTGTCCAGCATGGTATTTTTCTGTTCAATGACCGCAGGATTTACTTTGGCAGCTGATAAAGTAGACGAATTTTCGCTTCGTCCCATTATCAGTATTGAGAAGCGCCAGGATATTCGCGTTGCTTACGACGTAAAAGATGATGTGTGGGATGCTGGGATCGGGAAGGCGCTTTATTATGTTCGAGGCCTGCTTGATTCGTATAAATCCATGGGTGTAAAGCCGGAACAATTACATATCAGCGTAATCATGCATGGTGCGACAGCCTACTGGTTATTAAAAGATGAAACTTATCAGGAGTATAAGCAAGATCCTTTTGGTTATAATCCTAATGAACAGGTTGTTAAAGAGTTGCTAGCCCATGGTGTAAGTGTTGAAATTTGTTATTCAACCATGAAAGGCAAAGGCTGGCAGGCGGAGGATTTGTTGCCCGGAGTCACAATTGTGCATGATGCTTATACACGGTTGATTGATTTGCAGCAAAAGGGATATGCTTATATTCGATTTTAACTGATTTTTTTATAAAGAATGCACATGAGTGAAGACATATTTGAAGTGAAGAACGAACTGGAAAAGCAGCTTTTAGATGCAATTAACGGCGACCTTTCCAGCGATGAATTTATGACCCAGTTGTTTACAGCGCAGGTGTTTATGCCGGTGAAGGATGAAGCTAACGAGATCAAGGGATTTCAGCGTTCTACCAGCGCGAGTCCAATGGTGATTCAAGATGAAGACGGCAGTAATGTGCTGGTGCTGTTTACCAGTCCCGATCGAGCAAAGCCATTTGTGAAGGATTTTCCCGCTTTTGGTGGCGGTTTGCTTGCAGATTTTAAATGGGTATTGGAGCGCATGGACACTTGCATGGCGATAGCTGTGAATCCAGGGTGGGAAGTGGGTATGGATCTGGATCCCAATACAGTAGGGCAAATGATGCAACGTCTGGCAAGTGTTAAAGCAAATTAGCATTTAGCAAGCTTCAACACCTCCTCGCACTGAAATTGGCTAGTATTTTCTGCAATAGTTCTGCAAAAAGTGGAGAAAGCCAGACTAACTGATTTAAATAAGAGGTTGTTTTGCTGTGAATGATCAAAATCGCAAATACAAAATTAAAGAAACCTTTAATGTCGCTTCTGCGGGATACGACAAACCAGCGTTACGTTTTTTCAGATCAAGTGCCGAGCATCTGGCCAACCAGATGAGATTTGAAGGCCGTGAGCGCATACTCGATGTGGCAACTGGAACCGGTGCAGTTGCTTTGGCATGTGCGAAGCAGCTAGTGAATGGTCATGTTACCGGGATTGACCTGTCTGATGGTATGCTAAAGCAGGCAAGTTCAAAAGCAGCTTTACAGCATCTTGATAACCTCACATTTCATTGCATGGATTTGGAAGCAATGCCTTTCCCTCCTGCTGAGTTTGATGATGCTGTATGTGGATTTGGCATTTTCTTTATGCCAGATATGGAAGCTGCATTACGCTGCATAGCATCGGTTATCAAACCCGGCGGTCGCATAGGAATATCAAGTTTCACCGGGGACATGATGGAGCCGATGTCGCAGAAGTTTGTGGATCGTTTGCAGATATATGGTATTGAGATGCCACCGCTTTCATGGAAAAGGCTGGATGACGCTGAAAAACATCAATCTTTGTTTGCGATGGCTGGCATTACCCAGGTTGAAACCAGATCACAGCAGGTTGGCTACTTTTTGACTGGTTTTGATGAATGGTGGGACATACTGTGGAACAGTGGTTTTCGTGGGATGCTGAGCCAACTATCGGAGAAGGAATTAACGCGTTTCAAGGAAGATCATTTTGCCGAACTTCAGTCAGATACCAGTGATGAAGGTTTGTGGTTAAATGTTGAAGTGTTGATTTCGGTAGGAATTAAGCCTAATTGAACATAAAATAAATCCGATGGAAACGTCATTAGTTGTTTATCTTGCTGTTGTAGGCGGATTCGTTTTGCTGTTAAGGTTCTTGCAGCGTTATTTAGGGGTATTTTTCCTGATGGTGTTACCGGGAACCATTGCGCATGAATTAAGCCATTTCTTGTTGGGTGCGCTAACTTTTGGTCGGCCCAGGAATTTTAGTATTATTCCGAAAAGACAAGGTGAGGGGTATGTTTTAGGCTCTGTTTCTCTGGCCAATGTGCGTTGGTATAACGGACTGTTTATCGGCTTTGCACCACTTTTGTTATTACCTGCGGCAATACTTCTGATCAAGTGGCGTGTTGCAAGCCATCCGGTTGTGTATTTTGCTCACGAATTGCTATGGGTATATTGTGCGGCAAACCTCATTCACGGCTGTATTCCTTCCACGCAGGATATCCGGATAGCAGCAGTGTCAGTGTGGTGGGTTTTGCCAGTCATGGCGGTAGCTGGCTATTTTTATCTTATCCAATCAGGGATGTCGGCGAGATTTTAGGCACAAAAAACCCCGCAGCTGCGGGGTTTTTTATTTGCTGAAATACAATTATTTCGCTTGCTTTGCAATGATGTTGTCTTTGATTTTGTCGTAGACACCTTTAGGAATAATTTTCTTTTTCACCAAGTCATCTTTAGCTTTGTAAGGGCGGCCTTTGATAATCGCTTTGGCTCGCGCTTCTCCGATGCCATGAAAATCGCGCAATTGTTCTTCAGAAGCAGTATTAATGTCCAGTTTATCTTCTACGGCAGATTTCGCTGCAGCAGCTGGTTTAGCTGCGGCTTCAGGGCCGGCAGCAAATGCATTCACACTTAGTGTGGCAATAGCTGAAAAAATCAGTGCAGAAATTAGTTTGTTCATGTCCCATCCTTATACATTAAGTAAAAGCCAATGATATTTACCGATATAGCACTACAATAACGCACAAAACCGCTGATAGGTTGACTCGATTTTTACTTTATGTGTGTTGCAGCTCTTGATGTTCCGTGAATTTGAAAGTGAAACGCCCCTTACTCAGCCAAGAGATTGAGGTTAACAAGGCCAGGCCGCTTAGCTGTTCAATAGAAAAAACTTCTTGCGGCTTCAACGCGTTGAGCGTAATAGCTGGTTTTAAGGCTGCTGATGCGGATTTTACCATTTGTACTGGGTGCATGAATAAATCGATCATCGCCGATATAAATGCCCACATGGGAGAAAGAACGATTTAGTGTGTTAAAGAAGACCAGATCGCCAGGTTGCATTTTAGCAAGGGGGATTTCCCGGCCTAGCTGGGCAATTTGTTGAGCGTTATGTGGGAGGCTCATGCCTAGTGCGTTGTTAAAAATGTAGCTGACCATGCCACTACAGTCCAGTCCACTCTCTGGGTTGGAGCCGCCAAACTGGTAGTCTATGCCCATCAGCCCCATAGCATACATAACCACTTCTTTGCTCTTTGCAGGGTCCTGTAAAGTGATTTGATATCCCTTTAGGTTAGATTTGTTTGTGGGTGGCGCACTGGCGCAGGAAGCTAGCAGGCCCGCCAAAAATAATGCGGTTAGCTTCATCAAGTGGCTGACAGTCGGTTTTTGACTGTTCAGGAATTGAGGTTGTTCAAGGCTCATCGGTTAATCATAACGTATTTGGCTGAATTTATGCAAAATCGAGACTTTGAAACAATGCGTTGCTATAGTGAATGGTATGCGAGATATTAAAATAATTGGTGTGGCTTCGGGTTGGGGCGCACAGGATCAAGGATGCGCCAAGGGCCCAGAGGTGCTTCGCGAACATGGCCTTCAAGCGCAGCTCCTGGCTGATGGAATTTCGGTAGCTTGGGATGAAACTCTTTTTCCCGTGCCTGAAAAGAATAAAATACACCTGATATCCTCACTTTGTGAGAGGCTGGCCGGTAAAGTCAGTGGCATGATTGTCAATGGCAGCTTGCCGGTTATTTTAGGGGGTGATCATTCCTGTGCGATAGGCACATGGAGTGGCGTTGTTTTGGCTACCCGGAATAGCGGGCCCCTCGGGTTGATCTGGATTGATGCCCATATGGATAGCCACACACCAGAAACATCGCCAAGCGGTGCCTTACACGGTATGCCTTTAGCTTGTTTGTTAGGTTATGGCATTACTTCTCTTGTTGAGCTTGGCGGTTTTTATCCCAAACTTTTACCGCAACATGTGTGCCTGGTTGGTGTGCGCAGTTTTGAAGCGGGTGAGTCTGAGTTACTCAAAAAGCTTGGTGTGCGGATTTTTTTTATGGATGAAGTACGCCGTCGTGGTGTCGGTGTGGTCATGCAAGATGCTTTGAATATAGCTCAGCAAGGTACCGCTGGATTTGGTGTCAGCATTGATTTGGATGCGCTTGATCCCTTTGAAGACCCTGGAGTAGGCAGCCCTTCTCCGGATGGTATTATGGGCGTGGAATTGCTGGATGCGCTTAAGCAAATAAAAGAATGTGTCAATTTGCTGGGGATTGAAGTCGTTGAATATAATCCTGATCGCGATCAAAATACAGTGACGGCGAATAGGGCTATTCAGTTATTGGCAGCAATGTTGCCAAGGAATAACTTGTGAACTGGAAATGTATTGAAATGATGTACCTGCTCTTCATGAAGCTGGGTCCATGCAGATTTCTTACTTTTGGGTCTTGTAAATTTAAACATATTAAGGCGAGAAGGTTCCAGAACCCCCTGTTTCTGTTTATGGTAGGGCAAAGTTGTTTTTACCTGATTGATTTCAGGTGGAAAGTAAACTATGGAGTTGTTATTATTAAACTAAAGAATCAGGTTCCTCTGTGGATAGCTTGATTCGGCTCTAACCAAAACAGGGGTAGCCTGTTTTTCCTTGAAGGAAGAATAGATTGCGATGTTAGTTGTTTAGATTGAAGGAGAGGGATATGAAAATGGGTAGTGATATTCCAGAAACGCCACCTAACTTTGATGAAACACGCGTAATTGAACGACCCGATGGTTTTTTCTGGCAAGATAAAGTGACCGACCAGTTATTTGGCCCTTTTGCAACATTGAATGAGGCCGTTCAGGATATGCAGTACAACCCTGAATCTGACTTCGAACCTGGAGAAACGCTAAAGGAAGTAGAAGATGAACTGGGTATATCGGACTGGATTGATCCTGAAACAGGTGAGCTTGGTGAAGAGTCGCATCGTTTGGAAGATTGAAAGTGTAACTGTAGGTAGCGGAATTCGACTCTCAAGGGTAAAACACCTGTAGCTCAAGGTTTTTCAGGCATTAATCCCCGCTCTTCAGTCTCTACTGCTGCCATGTACCTTTGAATCAACACCTGATCGTGAGGAGTGATGCTGATGAAGCGGCATCCGATGCGTGTAACGGGCTCGCCCCGGGGCTGTGTCAGTACTATCGTGTAACGTACTTCAATATCAACGGTAATGACACCAAACTCTTTCAGCGTAATTTGGCAGTGGCGGAATTTCTCCAGTACGACACTCTTTTCAAAGCGTTTGGTGGCGTTCAGAGAAAGACCGCCAAGGCTGATGTCATGGATGTGCAACGAGGTGGTTGTGTTGTTTAATGAGTCAGGAATTTCGCAATGTATTTTAGCAAATCCAGGTATTTCCAATCGAAAAAATTCGCGACGTTGCAGACGGAGCAATTGCCTTGGCAATTTTGCGATTAATGCATCACTACCCTTGTATTGAACTTCACGGACATCTGTTGCCACAAACTGAATTTTGATACCGTTCAAGGTGGTGACAAATATGACTCTGTCACTTTCGAGTAATTTTTTATTCGCATTGTCTTTGCTGCCGCAATCAAATATAAAAGCACCCCGCCCAGGAAGTACGGTTAGCAGAGAGGTCAGAATAAATTCTGACCCTCGGTTGAAATAGGCAGTGAACATGGCTTTTTTTTCGATGGATTCACGCATAATGAAAGCGATTTCATTTTGAGTATGAACAAGATACTGGCTATCATCCCCCGAAGCTTGGAGCGGCTGTGTTGTATTATCTTTAATGGGCATAGCGTTGGCTGTTTTGCCTGATTTAATATCGATATTTATGTATAAATACCATATTTATTTTATTTGTGATAGTTCTATGCCTGCAGAATGACAAGTGGAGGCAAGGTGTTGGATTGAATATTGGCGGCTTTTGAAAAAAAATGGACATAACACGCGTAATAGGTATGAATACGTACAGTAACGAGCGTGTTTGTTATTTTAGGGGATAGGCGAGTAGAGCGGTGTTATTTAGAAAACAAATCATGTTCTTCTTTTTCTACCATAACTATAAATCGTTGTAGTATTGCCTGATTAGCAGGTGTGATCTTTGCAAATCTGCAACCCACGCGCGTAGCCAGACCACTTTTATTTTGGGATAGTGCAATGGCAATTCTCACTTCAAGATCTACTGTGATGGTACCGGCATTTTTCAGGTCTAGATGACAGTCGTGGAATGTTTCCATGATAGCGCTGCTATCAAGCTGTTTATTGGTGAAAAGGCCGAGGCCACCAAGACTGATATCGCGAACTGCCAGAATAATTGCAGAATCGCCTGAGAGCTCAGGAATGTCGCAGCCTATGCGAGCAAAACCTGGTACTTCCAGTCGGTAATATTCTCTACGCTGTAGCCGAAGTAGTTGTTTTGGTAGATGCGCAATAAAAGCATCTCTGCCTTTGAATTGAATCGCTCTGGCTTTGTCTGTCGCAAACTGGACTTTGACGCCGTTTATGGTGGCAACAAAAATCAGCCTTTCACTTTTCAATAGCTGCGCGTTCATAGCATCATTGCCGCCACAATCAAACACAAATTCAACCCTGTCGGGTAATACAGTCAACAAGACCGAAAGAATGAAACTTTTCCCGGAATTGAAATAAATGGTGAACATGGATTTTTTTTCAATCAGGTCACGCATGATGAAAATAATCTCAACCTGCGATGTCACCAAATATTGGCTATCATCTTCAGACGTGATCACAAGTGATTGTGTTGTGTTTTCGTTGTCAGGCATAGTTAACCGGCAAATCTACCAATTCAATAATGTTTGTATAAATAGCATATTTACAGGGCTAGGGATAGGGTTTGGGTTTGTTGACAGTTATTTTTATGCTGATTTCTGTTTGGTAAAGTAAAAGCGCAATACATTGCGCAATTTTCAGAATGACTTTTATTCGGGAGGGGGAACAAATAAGAAAGTGGGGCGGTTTATGAAAGCATTTATGGTTGCTACTATAGCCGGTCAGTTTACCCACCCTGTATGGGGTTAAAGACTATGAAAATAAAGCTATTCCCGAAAATTACCAAATTGAAGCGGAAAGTCACCGATGGATTTTTTTACTAACTGGATGGCATCCTGCAGAAGATCTCGCTTGGCCCCTGTGACACGAACGGTTTCACCTTGAATGCTGGCCTGAACCTTGAGTTTGCTGTCTTTGATAATTCTGACTATTTTTTTAGCCAGTTCAGTTTCAACACCCGTTTTGACGGTTATAGACTGCTTTACCTTGTTGCCGCTAATTTTTTCTATCTTGCCCAATTCGATGCATTTTATATCTATACCGCGCTTGATCAATTTATTGTTCAGCACATCCAGCACCTGTGTGATCTTGAAATCATCATCCGCGAAAACTGTCAGTACATATTCGGCCTGTTCTACACGTGCATCTGAGCCTTTAAAGTCAAAGCGGGTGCTGACCTCTTTATTGGTCTGCTCTACAGCGTTTTTAACTTCCTGTTTTTCGACTTCTGAAACAATGTCAAAAGAGGGCATGATGGTTCCTTCTTGATAAATTAGCTGTTAACCAGCTTGATACTATAGGAAATAATAGGCAATCCACTACGATCATCGAATTCAGCCGCAGCCTCGATTGCATGACGTGCTATTTCTTCGGCAGATTTTCCCATTTGATCATAGGTGGAGTAGAGTGCGCCAAGTGCGTAATCACTACCGCTGCCATAAGCATAATACTTTGAAAATTCCTGGACTGTCCGGTGTGCAGCAACACCGAAAATACCGAATGGGTTGGCAATCAGCACATCCATGCGGGTAGACTCCAGTTCATCGTCTTTATCTTCCTCAGTCTGGAGAAAATAATGTTCTTTGAGTTCAGCGTGCAGTTTGTTCCAGGTCTTGAAAATATTGGGAACGGTGTCGAGCTTGATTTCTTCTTCTGACGTCGCAAAATAATCAGCAAGAATTAGTTTAAAGGTCGCTGAACCTGTAATGGCTATCTGGCTGTTGCCAACCAGGATGGTTTTCTCGTGATTAACAATATACTCTGCGGATTCTTTGCCGGAACCCCACTTGGTTAGCGTGTCTGCCGCAATCGCCGCATATCCGTCTTTTTTGACTACAACAATGGTCGTCATTGCGATATCAGCAGAAGTGGCAAACGTAATCCAGCATTTCAACGGTTTCAATGTCGAATGAAGAATTACCAGGAACGGTAAATTTCTCACCTGTTTTGTAGGTTTTCCACTCGTTTTCGCCGGCCAGTTTGACCTTGCATTCACCGCTGTTTATTTCCATGATTTCAGGCGCGCCAGTGTTAAACACTAATTTGCTTGGGAAAATAACACCGATGGTTTTTTTTGTGCCGTCAGGGAAATTGACTGTATGAGAAACACATTTTCCGTCAAAGTAGACATTGGCTTTTTTTACAACATTCACATTATCAAATTGAGACATTTTATTTCCTTAAGACTTATTTGGCTTTGTTTTTGAATTTAGCGGCAATACGTAAACGTAATGCATTCAATTTGATGAAGCCCGCTGCATCTGCCTGGTTGTAGGCACCTTGATCATCTTCAAATGTGGCAATACCAGGGTCAAATAAAGAATTGGTTTTAGAATCGCGACCAACGACAGTGACATTTCCCTTGTAAAGTTTGACCCTGACCCAGCCATTTACGTTTACTTGAGAATGGTTGATCATGGTTTGCAGCATTTCGCGCTCGGGGCTCCACCAGTAGCCGTTGTAAATGAGCGAAGCGTAACGCGGCATCAATTCGTCTTTCAGATGCGCAACTTCCCGATCGAGCGTAATGGATTCGATAGCACGATGTGCTTTCAACATAATGGTGCCGCCCGGTGTTTCATAGCAGCCGCGTGCTTTCATGCCTACATAGCGGTTTTCTACTAAATCCAGTCGGCCAATACCGTGTTTTCCACCAATGCGATTCAGTTCTGCCAGCAAGTCTGCTGCAGAAAGTTGCTTGCCATTGAGTGCTACCGGGTCGCCATACTTGTATTCAACATCCAGATATTCCGCCTGGTCTGGTGCTTTTTCAGGTGAAACAGTCCAACGCCACATATCGTCTTCCGGCTCAGCAGCGGGATCTTCAAGATGGCGGCCTTCGTAGCTGATGTGCAATAGATTGGCATCCATGGAATAGGGGCTGCCGCCGGCTTTGTGTTTCATCTCTACGGGAATGCCATGCTGCTCAGCATAGGCCAGCAGCTTTTCACGGGAAAGCAGATCCCATTCGCGCCATGGCGCGATGACTTTAATATCCGGATTCAGGGCATATGCACCCAGTTCAAATCGCACCTGATCATTTCCCTTACCGGTTGCGCCGTGAGATATAGCATCAGCTTTGGTATCACGGGCAATTTCAATCAAGCGCTTGGCAATAAGCGGGCGTGCAATGCTGGTGCCTAGCAGGTATTCACCTTCGTAGATGGTATTGGCACGGAACATAGGAAAAACAAAGTCGCGCACAAACTCTTCACGCAAGTCATCGATATATATTTCTTTGACGCCGAATTTTTTTGCTTTTTCGCGCGCAGGTTCCAGTTCTTCACCCTGACCAATGTCAGCGGTGAAAGTGACGATTTCGCATTGGTAGACATCCTGTAGCCATTTTAAAATGACTGATGTATCCAGTCCGCCAGAGTAGGCGAGTACGACTTTTTTGATTTCACTCATGATTTGTTCCGTTCGATAGCTTGTTTAATGTGTGAGGTCACGTTTTGTGATGTTTTCAACCAATCCAGGAAAATTGCCGATTTTCAGACTGTCCAGATTGGCCTTTTCGCTGGCCTGATCTATTTCAATGCCAACGGGCTGTCCATCAGCACCATAATTGATGATGACACCTGGTGCTGCTTCCCAGGCGCCTGTGGCTTCCTGAGGAACCAGTTCGATATAGAGTGAATCAGTTTCTTCGAAATATACAATATTCATGTGCTAGAACCTATTGTCATTAATGTTCGTTGCAGGTATTTGATCGTGACGGAAGTTGATGTGTTGGACAAAACTACCTGCTTACTGCTCCTTGATTTTTCCGAGCAAGAGATATTCCACCAGTGCTTTTTGTGTATGCAACCTGTTTTCTGCTTCATCCCATACAACGCTTTGCGGACCATCAATCACGCCGGCAGAAACTTCTTCTCCACGGTGCGCGGGCAAGCAATGCATGAAAAGCGCATCGGGTTTGGCCAGTGCCATCATTTCCTCATCAACGCGAAAATCCTGAAAATCCTGTTTTCGATCTTCTGTTTCGTCTTCGTAGCCCATGCTTGTCCATACATCCGTCGTGACAAGATCTGCATCACGAGCTGCATCATGCGGGTCTGAAAAGCACTCCATGTGCATGCTTTCAAAACTTTCGCCGCGCTCTGGTTCTACTTCATACTCTGGCGGCGTGGCAATGTGCATATTGAAATCAAGTATTTTGGCAGCTTGCAACCATGTGTTGCATACATTGTTACTGTCGCCGATCCATGCGACGGTTTTGCCCTTAATAGAACCACGCTTCTCAATATAAGTAAAAATATCGGCCAAAATCTGGCAAGGGTGGTATTCGTCAGTCAGTCCATTGATGACGGGGACTTTGGAATGTGCAGCAAAGCGTTCGACGATGTCTTGTTCGAACGTGCGTATCATGACAATATCCACCATTCGGGAGATGACTTCTGCCACATCTTCAATGGGTTCTCCACGCCCCAATTGGGTATCACGGGGACTAAGAAACATGGCAGAGCCACCAAGTTGATTCATGCCGACTTCAAAAGAAACGCGGGTGCGAGTCGAATTTTTTTCAAAAAGCATGGCCAGTGTTTTAGCACGCAGGGGCTGGTATAACTCACCCTTGCCCAAACGCTGTTTCATTGTGCGTGCGCGCTTGAAAAGATAGTCCAGCTCTGATTGCTCTAAATCTTTAAGTTGCAGAAAATGCTTTACTTGCATAAAACCTCGAATGGCATTTTGTGAAAAATACCAGCCTTGAAAAAGTGGCACTATCCCTTTGAAGCGTCTATTTGTTGCTTAATAGCCTTGACGTTTAGCAGAGATGGTGCCGGATTTGTTAATGGTGACTCAAAAATTCCTTGATCAGTGCGCTGAGAATATCGATTAACTGCGCTGCTTCTTCCTGGCTCATGATCATTGGCGGCAGAAGTCTGACCACTTTATCGGCGGTGACATTGATCAATAAACCCTTTGCCAACGCCAACTTGACCAGTTCACCACATGGACGATCCAGTTCAATACCGATCATAAGGCCCAGGCCGCGAACTTGTGTCACCCCGGCGATGCCGGCAAGTGATTTATTGAAGCCATCCTGTATGTATTGACCGAGCTCGACTGAGTGTTCACGTAAATTTTGTTCTTCGATAGCGGCCAACGTAGCCAAAGCTGCTGCACAGGCAAGCGGATTGCCTCCGAAAGTGGAACCGTGATTCCCCGGTTTGAAGGTGTCCTTCGCTTTGCCGGCAGTCAGGCAAGCGCCAATCGGCATGCCAGAACCCAATCCTTTCGCCAGTGACATCACGTCGGGTTTGATTGCCGTGTGTTGATGGGCAAACCAGGTGCCGGTACGGGCAATCCCTGTTTGCACTTCATCGAGCATCAACAACCAGCCATTTTCATCACAGACGCGTCGTAATGCGGTGAAATAGTCTGTTAGCGGGGTAGGGATGTGAACGCCCCCTTCGCCCTGAACTGGCTCTACCAATATAGCGACAATATTTTTATTATGCGCTGCAACCTGAGTAATCGCTTCTATATCATCATAGGGGACGCGTACAAAACCCGAAAGCAATGGCTCAAAGCCAGCTTGAACTTTGCGGCTGCCGGTTGCGGTCAGTGTAGCCATTGTCCGGCCGTGGAAGCTCTTTTCCATGACGATAATAGTAGGAATTTCAATTCCCTTGCCATGACCATACAATCTGGCAATTTTGATGGCTGCTTCATTAGCCTCGGCACCGGAATTGCAAAAAAACACTTCATCCATCCCGGAAATGCTGGCAAGTTTGTCTGCCAATTCTTCCTGTTTCTTCACCCCATAAAGGTTGGATGTGTGAATCAGTGTTTTTGCCTGTTCGCAAATGGCATGTGTTAACTTGGGATGCGCATGGCCGAGGCCATTTACGGCTACACCGGCTACAGCGTCAAGATAGCGTTTGCCGTTTTCGTCCCAAAGCCACACGCCTTCCCCGCGAACGAATGCGACTGGTAGCCTGGCATAGGTGTTCATTAAATGCGACATTTTATTTTTGTTTACCTAACGTTACCTAAAAAGAAATGCAACACGGCGGCAAACGCCGCCGTGCTTTTTATAAAACTATACTACAAAAGAAGAATTACTTGAATTATAACCCGAAAACCGCGCGATGTGTCAGCTTGCAGCTATGAAGTCCCTGTCAGGGATTCGGTACAATTATAATGCTGATACTAATTCCGGGCTAATTCTGGGCGCTGCAAATCAGCAGATGCTTTTATTGCTGTGGAGAAATGTACGCAGTAACTTTGCATCTGTTAAAATGGCGCAATTAATTCAACAGTAAATATTTGATATGCCTGACACACAACCAGCCGAAATGATTATTCAGGGGCTAACCTCCGCAGGTAAGGCTTTCAGGCCGAGCGACTGGGCTGAGCGGCTTTCAGGGGTGTTGTCGACGTTTGGCAAAGATCACCGCATGTGTTATTCGCCTTATGTCAGGCCTGTAACGATTGATGGTGTGAAGTGTGTGGTCGTGGATAACAAACTAAAAGAAGCCCAACCTAAAGCCCATGCTTTTTTAATGGGTTTTGCCAAGGACAATGATTTGCAGGTTCTGGATGGGAGGCGTTGTTCTGAGCGTCCGGCATCTTAAACGCTGAATGCAATTAAGAGTCGAGTTTTCTTGGGCATATAAGTACAAAACCCCCAGTTAATAACTGGGGGTTTTGGTATTCAAGCCCTTAAATTCAGGCCATCGCTTTGATAGCGGCAGACAGGCGACTCTTGTGGCGAGAAGCCTTGTTCTTGTGAATGATTTTCTTGTCAGCAATGCTGTCTAGGGTACCGACAGAGGTGCTGTATACAGCTTGCGCAGCAACTTTATCGCCGATTTCGATTGCTTTAACTACTTTTTTGATTGCAGTGCGCAGCTCTGAACGCAGGCTGCTATTATGAGCGCGCTGCTTTTCGGCTTGCTTTGCACGCTTGCGGGCTTGTGCCGTATTTGCCAATTTTAACTCCTTAAACCTGTATTCAGGGGGTGTTCGGTAAAACGCAACATCATACGTTGAATGTTTGAGTTTTGCAAGGACAACTCGCTAAGGGTTTTCATTGAATCACTCTTTAAGCTCTGATGATTTGTTGGCATACATAGTATAAACGCTATAACATACGCCATTTTAGTCTCGTCCATAATCCCGATACAGATGAACCTTTTAAGAGCGTTAGCGACCATCAGCAGTATGACTTTAATGTCTCGCATTCTTGGCTTTGTGCGTGACACTGTTGTGGCGCGCATATTTGGTGCGGGAATATATACAGATGCTTTTTTTGTCGCGTTCAAAATTCCTAATCTGTTGCGTCGCCTATTCGCGGAGGGTGCTTTTTCGCAAGCTTTTGTGCCTATTCTGGCTGAATACAAAAATAGACGTGGCCATGAAGAGACCAAACTTCTGGTGGATCATGTGGCTACATTGCTGTCAATTATATTGTTCGTGATCACAGCCATCGGCATTCTTGCGGCACCTATGGTGGTCTATATCAGCGCACCAGGATTTACTGACGAGCCTGACAAGTTCAAGCTGACTGTAGATATGCTCCGTATCATCTTCCCCTATATATTTTTTATATCACTGGTATCGTTGTCTGGCGGAATTTTGAATACGTATAGTCGGTTTTCTGTGCCGGCTTTTACGCCAGTGTTGTTGAATATTTCCCTTATTGTTAGCACAGTCTGGTTAGCGCCTTATTTTCATCCTCCTGTTCTGGCTTTGGCTTGGGGGGTGTTTATAGGTGGTGTGGTGCAATTGGCTTTTCAGTTGCCACATCTAAAACGGCTAGAGTTGATGCCAAAATGGCGCTTCCAGTTGAAAGATGAGGGTGTGTGGCGCATTTTAAAACTGATGGGGCCGGCTGTGTTTGGGGTTTCTATTGGCCAAATCAGTTTGTTGATAAATACGATTTTCGCTTCTTTCTTGATAACCGGGAGTGTTTCCTGGCTTTATTATGCGGATCGTTTGATGGAGTTTCCTACAGGAATGCTGGGTGTGGCGCTTGGGACGATTCTGTTGCCGAGTTTGTCAAAACATTATGCGGATAAATCCCATGAGGAATATTCCAAGCTCATGGACTGGGGGTTGCGTTTGATTCTGATGTTGGCACTCCCTTCTGCAGTCGCGTTGGCAATACTTGCAGTGCCTTTAATTTCTACTTTGTTTCAATACGGTAATTTTACTGCTAATGATGTGTGGATGACACGTCAGGCATTAGTGGCTTACAGTGTTGGACTGGTGGGGTTGATCTTGATCAAAGTACTGGCCCCGGGTTTTTATGCGCGACAGAATATTAAAACACCGGTAAAAATTGCCATATTTACTTTGTTTGCCACTCAAGCGATGAATCTGGCTTTTATCGGGCCTTTTAAACATGCTGGACTGGCTTTGTCTATCAGTTTAGGGGCTTGCGTGAATGCAGGCTTATTGTTTTACCATTTGCGGCGCGCCAATATATATCAGCCTCAGCCTGGTTGGTTGAGATACATTTTGCAGATACTGGCAGGGGTGAGTGTGATGGCTGTGGTGCTCTGGTATGGAATGGGTGGCAATGAAAGCTGGCTGGCGGCGGGATTTGTTGCGCGAATCTCTCATTTGTCCTGGCTGTTGGCGCTCGGTGTTGTATCTTACTTTCTGACACTGGGCCTGTCAGGATTACGCCCCAGCCATTTTGCTAAACGGGCGGCTGAATGATTTTTGAAATTTGCACTTTACTATTTTAATATTTGATACTTTAAGTTTAAGCTCTGATTAATGAAAGTTTTTCACGGTATTCCCGAAAATAATCTTCCGGCAGCGGTGACGATCGGTAATTTTGATGGTGTGCATGGCGGGCATCAGGCGATATTGAAATTGCTGGTTGAAAAAGCAAATGCTTTGGCGCTGGTGCCTTGCGTACTGACTTTTGAGCCGCATCCTCGAGAATTTTTTACGCCAGATCAGGCGCCAGCGCGTTTGACTAATTTGCGGGAAAAAATGGAACTGCTTAGCCAGTTTGGTATTGAACGCGCCCATATTTGTCGCTTTACCCGTCAGTTTTCTCAATTGTCAGCACAGGACTTTATCGAGCGCATTCTGGTGAAGGGGTTGAAAGCAAAATGGGTGCTGGTTGGCGATGATTTCCGGTTTGGCGCAAAGCGCGCTGGTGATTTTGCCATGTTGCAGGAAGCTGGAAAAGAATATGGATTTGAAGTGGTTGCCATGCATAGCGTGCTGCAGGAGGGGCTTAGAGTATCAAGTACAGCCGTTCGTGAAGCGTTGGCTTCAGGCGATTTGCTATTGTCGCGCAAACTTCTGGGGCGCCCTTATAGTGTGAGCGGTCGCGTGGAGCATGGGGATAAACTGGGGAAACAAATAGGGTTTCCTACCGCTAACATCCAGTTAAAGCACAACAAGGCGCCGCTAGGGGGTATCTTTGCTGTAGAATTATGTGGTTTGCAAGAAGGTAATCTAAAAGGTGTTGCCAGTCTTGGCGTGAGGCCAACTGTGAAGCAGAATGGCAAACCAACGCTTGAAGTGCATTTGTTTGATTTTAACCGGCAAATTTACGGTGAGCATGTACGCGTAGACTTTTTGCATAAGCTGCGCGACGAAGAAAAATATCCCGATCTGGATTCGTTAATCGCACAGATCGGTCGTGATGTTGAAAATGCTAAATCATTTTTTAACTGCAGGGACACCAAAGAATAGAGAACAAATATCCTCTGGGATATATAGAAATGCAAATTTGATTGTTTTCTCAGCTACTTGGTCTCTGCGGTAAGATTGTTTCGTTGGAAAATTTAAATGCCTGACTATAAAGATACACTCAACCTCCCTGATACGGCCTTTCCCATGCGGGGAGACCTCGCCAAGCGAGAGCCCGGCATGCTGGCAAACTGGCAGGAAAGAAAACTCTATCAGCAAATCAGGGAGGCCAGAAAAGGCCGTCCGAAATTTATTCTGCATGATGGCCCACCCTATGCTAACGGGGATATTCATATTGGGCATGCAGTTAATAAAATTCTGAAAGATATCATTGTTAAGAGCAAAACTCTTTCCGGCTATGACGCGCCCTATGTGCCGGGTTGGGATTGTCATGGTCTGCCGATTGAACTGCAAGTAGAAAAAGAGCACGGCAAGGCGATACCTGCGGCGAAGTTCCGCGAGTTATGCCGCGAATACGCGCAAACTCAGATCGAGCGGCAGAAAGCAGATTTCATTCGGCTTGGTGTACTGGGCGATTGGGAAAATCCTTATCGCACCATGGATTTCAAGACAGAAGCCGATATCATGCGCGAACTGGGGCGGATTGAAGCCAATGGCTATCTGTATCAGGGTAGCAAGCCTGTGCATTGGTGTGTGGATTGCGGCTCGGCACTTGCAGAAGCAGAAGTGGAATACGAGGACAAAGCTTCGCCTGCTATTGATGTGGCTTTTGCTGTGAAAGATCTTGGTGCCCTGGCCAAAGTTTTGGGGGTGCCGCACATCACCGAGCCTGTGTATGCCGTAATCTGGACCACCACACCCTGGACATTGCCCGCCAATCAGGCGGTAAGTGTGCACCCTGAATTTATATACGATTTTATTCAGACGCCCAAAGGGATCCTGATACTCGCTCGTGATCTGGCTGAATCGGCTATCAAACGCTACGATTTTGAATCAGTGGAAGTCCTGGGGCATTGCAAAGGTAGTGCACTGGAGCATATTGAGTTGCAACATCCGTTTTACGATCGGGTAGTGCCGATCATTTGTGGTGACCATGTTACCACTGAGGCCGGAACGGGTTTGGTGCACACAGCCCCGGCACATGGTCTGGATGACTATGTAGTAGGTAGTCGGTATAACTTACCAGTGGATAATCCGGTAGATGCAAACGGCAGGTTTTACGAGGGTATTCCCTTGGTGAGCGGCCAAAGTGTCTGGCAAGCTAATAAAACCGTGATTGAAACGCTGGAGCAAAGCGGTTTGCTGCTTCATCATGTCAAGCTGCAACATAGCTATCCTCATTGCTGGCGACACAAGACCCCGATTATTTTCAGGGCAACCAGCCAGTGGTTCATAGGTATGGAAACAGTTGGAATAGATCAGAAAAGCTTGCGCGAAAAGGCCAAAAGTGCTGTAGAAGCAACGCAGTTTTTCCCTGCCTGGGGACGCGCGCGACTGGAATCGATGATTAATAATCGGCCGGACTGGTGTGTGTCTCGACAGCGTAACTGGGGTGTGCCTATGCCCCTGTTTATCAACGATGAAACCAAAGAATTGCATCCACGGACACAGGAGTTGCTGGAAGAAGTCGCGCTGCGCGTAGAAAAGCAAGGTATTGAAGCCTGGTTCAGCTTAGAAGCAGAAGAGTTGCTGGGTGAAGAGGCGAAAATATTCCGGAAAGTGTCAGATACACTAGATGTCTGGTTTGATTCCGGATCTACCCATGCCAGCGTGTTAAAGCGTCGACCTGAACTGCAATATCCTGCTGATCTTTATCTGGAAGGTTCGGATCAGCACCGAGGCTGGTTTCAGTCCAGTTTGTTGACTGGTTGTGCCACCGACGGACGTGCGCCCTATAATTCCTTGCTGACGCACGGATTTGTGGTGGATGGACACGGCCACAAAATGAGCAAATCCAAGGGTAACGTGATTGCGCCGCAAAAAGTGATCAATAGCATGGGCGCGGATATTCTGCGATTGTGGACGGCCTCCACCGATTACTCCGGTGAATTGACCATTTCTGATGAAATTTTGAAGCGGGTATCAGAAGGTTATCGTCGTATTCGCAACACATTGCGGTTTTTACTAGCTAATATCGACGATTTTGATTTGGCTAAACATGAGTTGCCGCAGGATAAATGGCTTGAAATTGATCGCTATGCACTAGTCATGACGAGCGATTTGCAAGCAGAGCTGCTTGGGCATTATGAAAAATATGAGTTTCATCATTTGGTGCAAAAACTACAGACATTCTGTTCGGAAGATCTCGGCGGCTTTTATCTGGATATTCTGAAAGACCGGTTGTATACCAGCGGTGAAGATTCGCTGGCGCGTCGTTCTGCACAAAATGCGCTATATCACATCACGCACGCGATTACGCGTCTGATGTCGCCAATCCTCAGTTTTACCGGCGAAGAAGTATGGGCTGTATTAACCCGGAATGATCAGGATAGTGTGTTTGTTCATGCCTGGCATGATATTCCGGTAGTGCCGGATACCGAAAACCTGCGGGCCCGCTGGGAAGCTTTGCGGGACATTCGCTCCAATACACAAAAACAATTGGAAACCTTACGTGCCATTGGTGTGATTGGCTCTTCACTTGCGGCAGAGGTGGAAATCCATGCAAGCGGGAATAAATATACATTGTTGAAATCCCTGGATGATGATTTGCGATTTGTGCTAATTACCTCCCAGGCAAAAGCCGTGGAAGCAGCAGATGAGGCGGCTGAAAAAGTGCATGCTGTAGCCAGTGCGCATCAAAAATGCGAGCGTTGCTGGCATTATCGGGCCGATGTGGGTAGCCATGCTGAACACCCTGCGCTGTGCGGGCGTTGTGCTTCCAATCTGTTTGGTGCAGGTGAAGCTCGTCACTATGCGTAATCCTACTCCCTGGTTTTTGATTAGCGTTGTCATTATTGTATTGGATCAGGTCAGCAAGTATGCCATCACACAATCCTTTGCTTTAGGCGAAGGCGTTGCGATCACTTCATTCTTCAATCTGGTGCTGGCCTATAACACTGGGGCAGCATTTAGCTTTCTTGCCAATGCAGGTGGCTGGCAGAAGGTGTTTTTCGCAGGTATAGCGGTGGTTGCCTCTGTTGTCATGTTTTATCTGCTGCATAAACATTATCAGGAACGATTGTTCAGCTTTGCAATCAGCCTGATTCTGGGCGGGGCCGTTGGTAATTTGATTGACCGGGTAGTGCTGGGGCATGTCGTGGATTTTCTGGATTTTTACGCAGCAGGTTATCACTTCCCTGCCTTTAATGTGGCCGATTCAGCGATTACGGTCGGGGCAGCCTTGCTTATCTGGGACAGCTTTAAAAAGCCGGTTGATAAGTCATAGCATTATTCAGAATTCAGCGTTTGTTTAGACACTTTCTGTTCATTTCTAAAGATGGAAAATATTAAAACCGTAAAGCTTGGCGATACTGTGCTGATGCAATATAAAATCAGCGCAGTAAATGGAACTGAATTTGAAAATTCATTTGGTGCTGAACCCTTGCAATTGACAATTGGCAATGGAGATATCCCTGCAAATCTGGAGCAATGGCTGATAGGTATTGAAACAGGTGAGCGGTATGTTTTTCAGCTTGAATCGCAGCAGGCTTTTGGTGAGAGTGATTCGTCGCTAATACAACAAATCCCATTAGACATGTTTCCAGAAGATATGCCTGCAGAAATTGGAAGCTTGATTGAATTTGGCATGCCGAATGGTACGGTTATGGCTGGTGAGGTAAAGAGTAAAAACCAAGAAGTTGCTACTGTTGATTTTAATCACCCCTTAAGTGACTGCCCTGTTTTATTTGAAGTAGAAGTGTTGAAAGTTTTGTAGGGTTTACTGCTCTGCTCGTCGATATCTAGTTCTGCTTTAACTGTTTTTTTAAATATAAACCAACTATTATTACCCTTAATCATCCCTTCAACTTTGAAAATTAAGTTCTGAAACTATGCAAGTAATACTCGCCAACCCCCGTGGATTTTGTGCCGGCGTCGATCGTGCCATTGAAATTGTAGAACGTGCGCTTTCACTTTATGGTGCACCCATATATGTCCGCCATGAAGTCGTCCATAACAAATTTGTGGTGGAAGACCTGAAAAAGAAAGGCGCCATTTTCATTGAAGACCTGGCAGATGTACCGTCAGGTAATACCCTGATTTTTAGTGCACACGGCGTATCGCAAGCCGTTCGCAAGGAAGCTGAAGCAAGAGGGCTGAAAGTATTTGATGCGACATGCCCACTTGTAACCAAAGTGCATGTGGAAGTTTCTAAAATGAGAGCTTCCGGTAAAGAAATCATCATGATCGGGCACAAAGGACACCCTGAAGTGGAAGGCACCATGGGGCAGGCAGATGGCGGGATGTATCTGGTAGAAACCCCGGAAGATGTAGCGCAGTTGAAAGTCACTGATGAAACCAATCTTGCTTTTGTAACGCAAACCACGCTTTCAGTGGATGATGCCAATAAAGTCATTGATGCGCTTAAATCGCGCTTCCCTGGTATTGCCGGCCCTAAAAAGGATGATATCTGTTACGCAACCCAAAACCGGCAGGATGCTGTGAAGGTATTGGCAAAGGATTGTGATCTGGTGATTGTGGTGGGCTCGCCTAACAGCTCGAATTCCAACCGTTTGCGTGAAGTGGCAAAAAATCTTGGGGTAGAAGCCTACATGATTGATAATGCCAGCCAATTGAAAGCGGAATGGCTGCAGGATAAGCAGAAGGTGGGTATTACTGCTGGAGCTTCAGCACCGGAGATACTGGTGCAGGAAGTGATAGCTGCTTTGCAAAATTTGGGTGCGCTTGAGATAGAAGAGCTGAAAGGGATTGAAGAAAATACGGTGTTTCCCCTGCCTAAGGGTTTAGCAAGTCTTTCCTGATAAGTCTACTGTTTTTACTGTCACTTCTTACTTATAAGGTTAGATATTAAATTTGTGGTTTTAGTAAAAAAAGGGTGGCTAAGTAGCCACCCTTTTTTTACTTTGAAGCTTGTTATTGGATCAGCTCGCGCCAGATCACGCGTTTTTTCTGGAATCCGGCAGGAGTACCAGTGAAAGGCGGTTTAACAATTTTAGGTGTTGGGTCATCAGCAGTTACTTCACCTACCACCGGTTGTCCATTGATGTAAAAAACGTTAATACCCACAATTGGTGCATTTGCCCTGGTTGAAACCAGATTGGTAGGACTAACGGCTGAGCCAGTTTTAAAATTTAAGTAGTTAAGCCAACCGTAACCACCTGGCGCGCAGGTTGTGTTAGATGGTACGGTAGTCGGCAACAGCAATGTACCTAATACCAGTAATCCATCTACATGCTGACGTTCTCCGTTATCAGGAAGATCAGCATACCACCCCCTTCCAGTTGCGAAATCTACTGGGTTGGATGTTGCCGTGCGATTTGATCCAGACGTAGTAATCGTTTGTTGCACCATCTTGTTAGTGCCTGAAGTAAAGGTACGTGGATTGGTAAACGTTGCCGTCGCATTGTCATCCTTGATGGCATAAATTGATTGTGTCTGAAACTTACCTGCAGCTGGATCCCTATCAACACTGCTATCCGGATCCAGGTCACCAGTTTCAAGATATTTACCCGTTCCGATGTACACAACCCGTTTTCCGGAAATCAGACCTAACACTGGGCGTGTAGTAATGGCCTGAGGCATGGTAGCCGCAGCATCGCTATACAAGGTTGCAAAAAGGAATGGGTTGGTGCCTGATGCTGGTGCTGTATTGATATCAAAACGCCAGACATTGCCCAATAGGTCACCACCGTAGGTATAGCTGACGATGTTGTTTTTCTCAGCATTTTCTGCCCAAGCACTGATTTTACTTAGGCCGCTAGGTGTGGTGGCACTACCTACACTGGTAGGATAAGTGTCAATCACCGTGCCTGAGTTTGCATTCAGCACATAAAGAATGCCTTTGCCAGGATAGGTACCTGTGGTGTTGTTGTATCCGGATGTCAACATTACTACCCATGTTCCATTTGCCTTTTTGGTGACAATAGGGCTTCCGTAGGTATACCCCATGTCATTGGTAGGGTTGAATTCCCACAGTAAGGAAGGAGAGTTTGGGTTGGTGATGTCCAGAGCATAGTAGCCACGGCCACCTGAGCTTAGGCCTGCTACCAGAATAGTTTTCCAGACGGCGGTTGTAGCGTCAGTGCAGTTTGCCGTGCAGATATCAGAAATAAGGGGGCTGCCATTGGTAAAAAAGACATGGTTGCTCGCATAGTTGCTGTTTGCCAGCTTCCACATGTTCGGAATAACCAGAGAAGGTACATAAGCCCAGCGTTCCTGACCATTGGAAGCGTTAAAAGCATGTAGCATACCTTCGTTTGTACCCATATAAATCGTGCCAGAACGATTTATATTGGCTGTTTTGAAGGCAGTGTATCCGGGGTCGGTATAGCTAAAAGTAGGTTTGCCCACAAAAGCCGGTTTTGAGTCTATGGCATCACCCATCACAGCTTCGCGGAAACGAAACAGTCGGTTATCCGTAGTACCAACCAGATTGCCGGAACGGTTCTCATAACCAACCTGACCGCGCAGATAATTTACCAGATTGGCACCTGCTGCGGCTGTTTTTTGTGCAGAGGTAAATGACGACCATTGATACAGATTGCTGGAGAGGAAGCTCGTGTCAAAAGTTGAATTCAATCCTGCAGCGGTAAGGTTGGAATAGTTGAAACTAGCCAGTGAACCTGAGACATTCATATAGATTGTGCGAGTGTCACTTGTATCACTTACTTTGCTGGACATGGTGCCGGAGCAAGAAGTTGCAGCTTGCACCTTGCAATCCGTACCAGACAAGGTGCCTGAGCAAGTAGCGGTAGAAGAGTTAGGGGTTACGCAATAATAGACAGTGCCGGAGGTAGTTATTTCCTTCACAATCGAAGATGGTGAGGTGCAGGTAGTAGCGATGACATCTTCTGCACACCAGGTAGCATCTTTACTGACTTCACCCGTTGTAATATTAATGGTGCGGGCTTCCAGATTACCAATCCACTTTACAGTCGTGTAGCTGGCTACATAGGCAAAATTGTTACCTGCCACCGGGTTCAAAGTACTGGTGGCTGCAGCAGCGCCTGCACCCAGTTTAGCGGTAATGGAAGCCAGCGCTTTGGTAAAACCAGCCACAATTTCATCTGGCTGCTTGGCGCTGAAATAAACACCATGGCCGTTTACTGCAGCGTGCCACAGGTCATCAATCCTTTCTTCGTTTGCGTTGTTGATGGGGTCAGGCCAATTTACGCCAGCGTAACCATTGAGCAGGTTGTACCAATCCAGCGGCACCCCTGATGGTGCAGTGTAGGTAACGTTGGGTGTGCTGGTAAGGTCATCCTGTTTTACGCTGGTGTAATCAGTGTAAAAGGCCAAGGTGCCATCAGCGCCCAAACCCATGGTAAACGTAGTCATATGCTGTTGAGGATTGTTGTCTGTAGTGCTGACATATACGTTGTTTTCACAGACATCATGGGTATTACCAGATTCGTCTGGGCCACCAGTGCAATTACCGCGTGCAGTGGTGCGTAGATCGGTGTCATAGTAATATTTGGCAATATCAGCCAGTGTATCGGATGCAGCAACTCCTTCCCTCATAGGGCGGTCTACAGATGTGCCGCTATCCAGATTGCCTACATTGCCGTTATCCAGACTGAGAGTGCCAAATTCCGATCCTGTATTCCAGTAACCGTCAGTGGATAGAATGGCAAAGTTTTGTTGGCAGGAAAATTGCACAGGGTCTGGCGCAGAACTGGAAACTTTATGGGCAAACACTTTTCCGGCTTTGGCTAGTGCGCTACGCAGGGGAGTGGAGCCTGTTGGGTTGGCACCAAACAATTTAGTAAACCAATTGTATTTGTGGGTGGTTTCAAATTTATCGATGTGGAGAAATTCTGAGCTGTCTGCGGCACCCGTGTTGCTAATGGTGCTATAGCCAACGCGATAGCGGTTATCAATGTCCTTGAAAGCGCGGCTTACCGAGGTTTTCATGGACTGCATGCGGGTATGGTAATAGGCCCACCAGTTGGCATAATTGGTCATTTCTTCCGCATAGGTACAAGTCGTGCCAGAGCAGTCAGTGCGGCTTATTCCTTTGCTGGTGGTTCCCGGAAAAGGGTAGCTCGTGGTGCTGGATGTAATCGTTGTTAATGGGATTGATCCAGGTGTGCCACCGGAAAACGCAGAAGTAGCGTATGTAATAGAGCCGGAGCTAGTGATATTTGGTGTATAGGTATTCATACCCCCTGGTGGAGAGGTAATGGTGACTACTCGGCCTGACACGGTAGCGCTATAACCTGCCACGGTACAGTTTCCGCTGATGGCGCTGGTGCAGTTATTGATATTGCTGGCTATATAAGAGGCGACATCGTTTCTGTTGGTTGAAGCTGGGGAAGTAGTGCCGGAAAGTATTTGCTTTCCGTTAACTGTAATGCTGCTAACCGCTGAATTTGATGATGTGGGGTTATTCACAGTAATAGTAGTGGTTGATGGCATGCCAGCATAACGTGCATATTTGAATGTACCATTCTTGGTTGCCTGGCAAGTAGTCAGGGCCGTGGAGTTACACCAGCGTAAATTAGCTGCGTACGGGTATGAGGTGGATGTTGCTGAAGCGGTAGTACATGTTTTCAGATCAGGTGAAGTGCAATATTCACCCGCTACAAAGGTATAGTAAGAAGCATTGCCTTCCAGATTGCTGGTTGAAGTAGATTGAATGCCATAGGCATCATCTTTGACTTTTCTCCAGTTTGGCTTGGTGGATGAGTCAGCACCCGATGTGGTGTCCTGACCTCTTTGTGTCTGGTATGTTGCCGAAGTATTGACCGCTCCAGCCGAGTCATAGGCATAGTTGAGTGCGCCGTTGCTATCATATTTTACAGGCGGAGAATAACGTGTCCCCGGATTATAGGCTACACCGTTATATTCTGCGTTATTTCGCAACCAGGGAAGGCTGGAGTTCGCCCAATCCGGCAAGTAATTCCAATCCATACTGCCTGAATCATCCAGAATAAACAAAATATTAGGGAGTACCTTGGCGCCAGAGGTGGATTTGGTCAGTGGTTCTGTAGCCAGATTGACTGTGGCCGCAAAAGAATAAAGTGGCAGGGCCAGGCTGGCAGCAAGCGCCAGTTTTTGCCAGCGCAAAACTTTGGAGTAAGTGACTGATTTGTTTTTCATGGTTGTCTCCTAGTAGACGAATGCCTGGACGTAGCTGATGGTATTTCTCGGGCCGGTTACTCTGGCTGTTACGCGATACATGGGGCTGAGGGCAGATCCAACATTTGCACCTGCAAGGTCAGCCCCTTCAATTTGTCTTTGGTTATCAAGTGGCGTTTCTGCCCCAAACAGGCATGTCGTTGACGATGTGGGTCCAGTGCTGTTGCACATGCGCTCGATGATATAACGGGTAGTGTTTGCAGAACTATCTGTACCATAACCATTAATATCAATGCCGGTTGCAGCTACACTGACAGTCGCGCCCCATGTTGCGTCATTTGTAAAAACCTTACTACCAGAAGTGGCGTAATATCCCTGTGTTGCATCACCAGCTTCGAGCACTGAGTTGCTTTGCAGGCTAATCCATGAAACAGCCGTTTCCAGTCCGCTGTCACCAGAAGAGGTTGCGGCTTGTTTGAACGCAAGATTGCCGGAAATAATGGTGCTGGTATCAACTGAGCGCATCAGGGCAATGCCGGCAAGAGTCATGGCTACCAGTGCAATAAGAGCGATAAAGAGCACTACCCCGCGTTGCTGTTCGGGAAGAGCGGGTTGTATGGCAAATGTATTGTAATTGGCGTTCATAGTTTATCCCATGACCAGATCATGTTGCGAATTGGAATAATAGTGTCAAAAACCTTGTAGCGATAACGTTGCCAGTTAGGGATGGCGCTCACATCTATCGTTGGAGCGGGAGACCCAGCCGTACCCCCCCAAGCGCATAAACCTGTAGGTGATGCTGCCGTGGTAGAAGAGCATGTGTTGGTTACAGGGGCCTTTTCCAGCAGGTTGTTTCTGGCAACAACCGCTACTCGAATGGCTTTGATGCGATTGCGGTCTGCTGTAGAAGGAGCCGCCCAAGTTCCTGTGGCGTTTACCCACGCAGTAATTATATTGCTGTTGGGAGCCGCAGAAATTCCGTATTGCGCTTGGATATTTACGATATCTGCCACGCTGGAGAAACCAGCTCTTTGTAACTCATTACTGCTAACAGCATAAGTGATCGTATTCCAGACTCCCAGGCAGGAAAGGCTGGAAGTGGTAGGTATAACGCCACTAATGGCTGTTGCCAGATTGACATGGGTGGTGTCTGGTGTGCCAGAAGGTACCGGGGGAATGGCAATGTCTGTTGGGCCTGAGACGGTTGATAAGGAACAACTCGAGCCAGTAACAACAAGTGCGGTATCGCCAACACGGCAACCCATATTGGTATCTACACCCATAATGTTACCTGAGAGACCTACAATTTTAACGGCAATACCACCGCTAGGCGCATCGCCGTAGCGAATGGTAATGGAGTCGCTGCCTGTGCCACCATCGGTAATGGAAATGGGTGAAATGTTTGTGCCTGCAGGGGAAAACGCCGTACATGCCAGAGGTGTGTTGTTCCCATCGAATACAGGGAGTCCAAACCCTGCCATGAGCGCTTCGCGCTGAATATTATATAGGGCGATTGCGCCATTTGTCTGAGCATCTGCCGTGCCAGTGGTGGTGCGTTTCTGACCTTCGAATACAGAAAAAACTTGCATGATAACCATTACTGCAAGCAGGCCAATGACCATACCTACCAGAATTTCTACCAAGGTAAAACCAGAATGGTATCTAATTGTGATTTTGTTGTTAAAGGGCATCTTTTTAGCCTCCGGCAATGCGGGCAGTGGTTTGATAATTATGTGTTCCAGACTGCCCCGGCTGTGCCCAGGTAACTGTAACGGTGACCTGGGTGGCACTATTTAACACAACTGTGCGTGTGCCACTTGGCAGCAAGTTTGAAATATCTGTATTCGTTTCAACAAAACCACCCAGATTTGTGGGGTTAGCCCACATATCCCCTAAACGCTTCTGGGCAATAAAGCTGGCTTCAGAACGGAATTTTGAATCAGTGGTGTTTTTGATCATGGCTGCTTGCATGCCTACGACGGCAAGAATGCCCATGGAAAAAATCAGCATTGCAATCAGCGCTTCCAGCAATACAACACCCTGCTGAGAAGTGGCAAAAGTGGCAGGAAGTTTCGGTTTGCGATTCTTCATTACTGTTTTCCTTAAGGGCATTTACGAGGGTCGCTTGAAGGGAGTGAGGTGCTTGGATCGCACATTTTAACCGTCCCCCCTCCGCCAACTATCAATATACGTAGTGGGCGGTTACCTTGAGGGGTGGATACGTCCATTTGGGTAAGACCTGCGGATGCTATGGCGCCAAAACTGTTGAAAGTGATACTGGTTGCCGTGCTGGGTAAAGGGGTAACCACAACTGCTGTTGTTGAGCCTTCAGTTGATGACCGTGATTGTAAAATTGCAGGGCAGTTGGCTGTTGCTGTCGCGCAGCCAACAGTCCAGCCTGATCCAGGCCCAAGTGTAAATGTGACGGATGCGTTGCGCCGAACTGCTTCTGCTCGGGATAGCTGTAACCCGTTTTGCAGAGATTCGGCTACGTTGCGTACTTTTGTATTCTGTATCCAGCTTTGGTAAGAGGGTAGGGCAATGCCGATAAGAAGAGCGAAGACCGCAATCGCGATCATCAGCTCTATTAGCGTCATTCCTTTTTGTATGGTGCGTGAATCGCTTAGCACGATCCGTCCTTCCTTCTGACCCAGCAAGTAGCACCTGTGCCAGACCATCCACTGCCCACAGTTGAAGTGCCCTGAACATTAGCATCATTAATAGTATAAACAAAGCCACCAGTACCTTGAGCAGCTACGCCAGTAGCTACTACGCTAAACGCAGTCGTACTTAGAGTAGGGCAAGAGAAAACAAAATACTTGCCGGTTGGCAATGGAACTGATGTGCCAGTTGCACATGCACCCGCGTAACTTCGATTGTCCTGATAATACTGTTCAAGTTTTACTCGGGTGTCGGCTAAGGTAGCAAAAGCTTCAGTCAACTTTCCTCGTAATACATAACCATTGTAGGCCGGCATTGCAATGGCAGAGAGTATGCCTATAATGGCGACAACGACCATCACTTCAATTAAAGTGAATCCTGAATATTGCCTGTGAAAACTAAAGGTATCTTTACAGTTTTGGATCATTTCAGTGTCCGCTCCTTTTTTATGATTTTCATATTAAATAAAAAGTGTAAATTAAGCTAATCACATCCGATGGGCGGTCAATTTGTTAGAATGAGTGGTAAAAGCTTAACAGGAAGGTGTTTTTGAACTTGGATTTCATTATTGTTGGTGGTGGGGTTATTGGTTGTGCTACTGCGCTAGAGATGGCTTTGCAAGGGGCGCGCGTAACAATGCTGGATCGTGGGCTGGTGGGCAGTGAGTCATCATGGGCAGGTGGAGGCATTTTGTCTCCTTTGTTGCCGTGGGATTATTTGCCGCCCGTGACTCGGCTTACACAATGGAGTACTTCTCTTTACTTGAACTGGGTCTCTGAGTTGCTTGGTTCAACGGGCGTGGATCCTGAATTTGCTGAGAGTGGTATGCTGGTTTTGCCGCCATTTGATGCAGAGAAAGCACGAAATTGGTGCCGGGATAACGACTGGGAAGCTTCCCGGGTAGCAACGCAATCAGTGATGCCTGTGCTAACTCAACATAGTAATTCTCTATGGTTGCCCAAAGTGAATCAGGTGCGAAACCCGCTCTTGATTAAGGCATTGGTAAAGCGCCTTGAAATGCTGGGTGTGGAGATCAGACCGTATACGCAAGTATCGGCAATTGAATATGATGGGAATAAGGTATCAGCAATGAAAGTTGCTGAAGAGAGCGTGTCTGCTTCTCAATACATTGTGGCTGGAGGCGCCTGGAGCAGGGAGTTGTTTGGCTCAAAAAGCGGAGCTCTAAATATTAAGCCTATACGGGGTCAAATGCTATTGTTTAAGCTCGAACCAAGTGCACTTTCTCATATTGTATTGCAGAGTGGCGTTTATTTGATTCCACGTAGGGACGGTCACATTCTGGTTGGAAGTACACTCGAAGATGTGGGTTTTGATAAATCCACAACCGAAGAAGCGGCAAAGCAACTTCATGCAGCAGCGGCACGTATTTTTCCTCGTTTAAAGAATGAGAACCCAGTGAAGCACTGGGCCGGGTTGCGGCCCGGTTCGCCTGATAACATCCCGATCATTGCCCGGCATCCTGATATTGAAAACCTGTATGTGAATAGCGGCCATTTTCGTTATGGCGTCACTATGGCACCGGGAAGCGCTAAGATACTGAGTAATTTGATTTTTGATCAGCCTCAGCCATTTGATGTTTCACCCTATGGCTGGCCATCTGAAACGTAGGTATAGCTTGGAAAAAGTCATTGTTTTTACGATTTATTTAGCGAAATTGTAACTGTTTTATAAAAATTAGACATTGTCTAAGTAATATATTAATATCAAACTGTTATTATCGTTACGATCTTTCTTTATGCAGCAATATACCCGCGACAACATGGCTGAGCTTTTGCGTAGCCACAGTATTAATCCGACTCATCAGCGGATTGAGATCGCTTTTGCACTTTTTTCTCGGCAAGAGCATTTGTCTGCGGATCAGATTATGTCGTTGGTGAATACCCGTTTTAGTGAAACTTCGAAAGCGACGGTCTATAACACGCTTAATTTGTTTGTTGAAAAGAAACTGGTGCGTGAGGTGATTGTTGACCCCAGTAAGGTGTTTTATGACCCGAACACGCAGGAACACCATCATATCTACAATGTTGTTAGCGGTGAATTAACGGATATTGATGTGTCTGCCATTTCCATCGGAAGTTTGCCTAATTTACCAGAGGGTTTGGTGACAGAGGGAATCGATGTCATTGTCCGAGTACGTCCTCAGAACATCTTAAGTTAAGTGTAACTTCTGAAGCATTACTTGTTGTGATGCAGTTATCACGACATATCAGGTTGGTAATGCATCATTCCCTTTTTCTTCTAAGGGATATTCAAGCTATAATCAACAAGATATTAATAAGTGTTATTTATCGTCACTATAGTGTGACGGTGACAACAGCGATAGTGCGGATTCGATGATGATGTTCAATTTCAAGAAATTTTTTGGTGAGAAAGACGAAAGTCCGCTTGCCAATGTGGAAGAAGTTACACGTATTCTGGATTACCTTCCAGTCACAGATCCTGTCCAGTCGTTGCAAGAACTGACTCATTGGCTCAATCAGCTCGCAACCAAAGAAAATTTCAAGTTAAAAAAGCGTATTCAACTGGCTGAACGTTTTGATCAGTCGGCTCAACAACATGTACGTAAACTGCTGGTTGAGTATATTAAAACCCCCAGAATGAATAAAGCGCGCGATGAAACTATCTGGAATACATGTAAACAGTTTGAATCGGCGGTAAATCTTGCGGATTTTCGCTGTCTTGCTGATTACCAAAAAGATGCCGAGGGCGTCAGCGCAGAAGAAATTGCCTTGTTAGCTGTCAGGGCTATGCGCGCGCTGACGATGCAGGTACATTGGTTGCATTTACGTTATCAGTCCCTCCCGGAAGATTTCTGGGACAAGATTTATGCCATCTTTAATGTGTCTGAACAGTATGGTTTTAGCCGGCTGGCTGTTTCGCTGAATGCTTACGCTAAAGTAGAAACAAGCGTCTTGGTGGAAATGCTGAAAATTCTGATGATGGAGGTTTCGTCCCCGGATCAGCTAACTAAATCCCAGATAGAGATTGCCAGACTGTTGATTGAAGACTATGCCACTTCCTTCGTATGGGAGGATTTGCCGGCGGGTGGTACGGTTTTTCACATGGATTTTGCCTCTCGCAATCCGCCTCTCCGTTTAAGCCAAATGACGCAATCGCATTTTATGACCCGCTGCTTTGGTCCCGGAAAAATAGTCAGCTCTATGGTGATTGCGTTGAAACAGCTTGAGTCTGGTGCTATTCCAAAGGGGTTCGATATTCAGCGCTTTAGGGATTTTGAACGGGAAGACCTTTTAGAGGTGCTTTTGCATCTTTCACAGGCTTGGGGTAAAGCTAAGTCAAAGTCTCAGGAAGAACTTGCTCTTGACAATAAGCGTGATTCACAACGCAAGAAGGCTTTTTCTTATCTGGATGTGATTCACGGATTAGGGAATATACATAAGAAACTGCACAGTCTCTCAGACGTTTTTAATAACGCACATGCTGAAAACGATATTAATCAATTGATGCAAAAAAATATTGATGCTTCCATTCAGGTTGAAAGCTGGGTGGTAGAAAATGTCAGTAAAAGAGGTTATGGGTTGACCATTCCTTCTCTTAAACAGGACTGGGTTCAGGGGTCGGTCGTGTTAGCGGTGAAACTTTCAGAGTCACCTTGGGCAATCGGCGTTATTCGGCGTATTGAAGTAGATAAAAAGGCTGATACGCGCGTAGGAATTTCTGTTTTGTCTCTCCAGCCTGTTGCAGTCAGATTGCGCCCGGTTATTACTGATTCGACTGTTTGGGAATCTAAAGAACATACATCCTCAGCTCAAAATATTGATGCGTTGTTATTGAAAGCGGAGCCTCCAACTGAGAGTGTTGATACCCTGCTCGTTGAGATGAATTCGTATCATCTGCATAGAATTTATGAGCTTATAACGAGCGAGGGAACCCGGCTAATACGTCTGGATTTTTGCGAAGAAAATTTCAAACGATTGGATCGCGTTGCTTTTTCTGAGGTAAAAAAAGAAGATCTCAAAAAAAGTGCGTCCCTGTATCGCTGAAGGTAGCCTCATAATTTTGCGGCAGCTAAGTTAGTCCTAGCCTTTTTGCGGACCTGCTGTTTTAATCCCCCATATTTCTGAAGCATATTGCTGTATGGTACGGTCGCTGGAAAATTTTCCCATATTGGCGATGTTGATAATTGTTTTGCGTGACCATTCATCAGTATCGCGATAGAGCACGTCAACGTTTTGCTGGCAGGAAATATAAGCGTCATAGTCAGCCAGCAGTAAATAATGGTCGCCATGGGTGGTGAGGTTGTCCATTATCGGCCGGAAACGACTGGGTTCTTCTGGTGAAAAAAAGCCATTACTGATCATATCGAGTACGGCTTTTAATTCATGATTTCCATGATAATAATCCCAAGGCTGGTAGCCTTGGTTATATCGCTCTGCAACTTCCTCCGTATTCAGGCCGAATATAAAGATATTATCTTTTCCCACTTCTTCACAGATTTCAACATTGGCGCCATCCATTGTGCCAATTGTGAGTGCGCCATTGAGTGCCAGCTTCATGTTGCTGGTTCCTGATGCCTCAGTGCCGGCAGTGGATATTTGTTCCGAAAGGTCTGCGGCCGGAATAATATCCAGAGCGGTGGAAACATCATAGTTGGGAATGAACACCACTTTAAGTAGCCCGCGCACAGCCGGGTCGTTGTTGATGATGTCTGCAACGTCGTTGATCAGTTTGATAATGAGCTTGGCCAGGGCATATCCCGGCGCCGCTTTGCCACCGAAAATAATGGTGCGAGGTACCATGTCACTATCGGGATTGTGGCGGATGCGATTGTAGCGAGTGATGATGTGTAATATATTGAGCAGCTGGCGCTTGTATTCGTGAATGCGCTTGATTTGCACATCGAATAAAGAATGCGGATTGACCTCAATGTCCATGTGCTGTTTTATAAGGCTGGCCAATCTGACCTTGTTTGCATGCTTTACTTCACGAAATTGTTTGCGGCACTTTGCATTATCTGCGAGTGGAATCAATTTTTTGAGTTGCGTAAGGTCAGTGACCCATTTGTCCCCGATGTGTGAATTAATGACCTTGGATAATAAGGGGTTGGCCTGTTGCAGCCAAAGCCGGGGTGTGACTCCATTGGTCATGTTGATGATACGATCTGGAAAGAATCGGTGAAAATCAACAAATATGGTGGTTTTCATTAATTCTGTATGAATTCTCGCCACGCCATTTACTTTATGGCTACCAACAAAAGCAAGATGTGCCATCCGTACCTTCTTTTCTCCCGTTTCATCAATGATTGACATGCGGCGCAGAAGATCACAATCGCCGGGATGTTGGTGCATAACGTCTTTCAGAAAACGGTGGTTTATCTCGTAAATAATTTGTAGGTGACGCGGTAATATTGTGCCAAACATCGATAGCGGCCAAGTTTCCAGGGCTTCAGGCATCAGAGTATGGTTGGTGTAGGAAAAAGTACGTTGAGTAATGCTCCAGGCTTTATTCCACCCCAAGTGATAAGTATCCAGAAGCAAACGCATCAATTCCGGAACGGCTATGGAAGGATGCGTGTCATTGAGCTGGATGGCGACCTTGTCAGGCAAGGTGTCAAAGGAGTTGTGATGTTTGTGGAAGCGGAAAATAATATCTTGCAGCGAGGCGCTGACAAAGAAATATTGTTGCTTGAGCCTCAGTTCTCGCCCCATTTCGGTGCTGTCGTCCGGGTATAAAACTTTGGAAAGATTCTCGGAGTCGTTTTTATCTTCGACGGCTTTAATGTAGTTGCCTTCGTTGAAATATTTCAGGTTAAAGTCACGGGAAGCCTTGGCTGACCATAGCCTCATGTTGTTGACCGTGCCATTGCGATAACCTGGTACAGGGGTGTCGTAAGCCATGGCCATGACTTCTTCTGCGTCTTCCCAATGATGCAGGGTGTTGCCTTTACTGTCTTTATAATCAACAACATGCCCATAAAAACTGACTGGGAAAAGCACTTCAGGCCTCGGGAATTCCCATGAGTTGCCATAACGTAACCAGTTATCAGGGTGCTCAACCTGCCTTCCATCTTCAATGCGCTGATGAAACATGCCATATTCGTAACGAATGCCGCAACCATACCCTGGGATGCCAATGCTAGCCATTGAGTCGAGGAAACAAGCTGCAAGCCGGCCTAGTCCGCCATTGCCAAGCGCTGCATCAGGTTCAAGTTCACGCAAATCTTCAATATCAAGGCCAAATTCTTCAAGAGATTTCACGCATTCATCGTAAAAACCAACGTTATTCAGGCTGTTTATGAGTACTCTGCCAATCAGAAACTCAAGGGAAAAGTAATAGACGCGCTTGGAATCCTCTTGGTAGTAACTGCGCATGGTCTCCATCCAGCGTTCGATAAGCCGATCGCGGACTGTGTAAGAGAGCGCATTAAACCAGTCTCGGTCAGTTGCAGTGCGAGGGTCTTTTCCGACAGAAAATGTAAGGCGGTTAGCGAGGGACTGTTTGATGGCGATGGCGTCAAGCCCAAGAGGTTCGGTGCTGAAAGAGGTGGTTTTGGTGGTTTTTTTCATGTGATTCCCCGGTTGGAATGACTTGTTATTGTGATCAGTTGAATATGATCGCTTAAGTTAAATCAAGCAAAAGACTAGAGTATAGACAAAACAGATTAAAATAGATGAATTAGTAAGATATGCCTGTTTGAAGTTTATAAAAAGTACGATGCTGACTGTTTCAGCGCTATAACAAGTGTTTGGAAAAAAGCAAAAGGACAAATTTAGCGTATTTCCTCAATTGAAAACCGTTTGTCCATAATGTTGGGAGCAATGAGCGCATATCCCTGATTTTGCCAGTGCGCTAATTCAGTCATGGCGGAAGGCACAATTTGAATGAAGTCCTGGAAGTCTTTGGGTTGATAATCATAATCCTTTGCGGCTAATCCACATACTTTGAATTCCACACCTAAGCTGGCGTAATAGCGCATTCTGTCTACAGCATCTTTATATTTAGGATAGTTTTTCTTGATTACGGTGACAATCTCAGTGCCGTGAATAACGACTTTGATATTGAGCGCTTCGGGGCTGAATGAATAGGGCTCTTCCCCTAGCGTATTGATCAGCGAACGCAGCCAATATAAAGCACTGTTGATTTTTTGAGGATGATCGAAATAAAAGTCATATAGCACTTTTTGGGGCTGGTAGGGGGTGTCGACTACTTTTCCCTCACCAAATGACAGACCAGGGGCCGTAATCAGAACGATCGTATAAAACAGTTTAGCTAGTGTCATCGCTTAACTCTCTTGCACGGAGTTCAAGTATAGACAATTTCGGTAAATTAGCAGGGAGAGTTTTACAACCTGCTGTGGCCTGCATGAATCAGTTTATGGTAAGCGGAGATGCGCCGTTTGCTGATTTCGCATTTTTCAAGCGCTTCAAGTAATGCACAACCGGGTTCTGATATGTGCAGACAATTATTGAATTTGCAGTGGCCAAGGTAGGGGCGGAACTCAATGAAAGCATGATCGATTTCAGTGGGGGAAAGATGATGTAAACCAAACTCTTGCAACCCGGGAGAATCAATAATCTGGCTTTGTTCATCCAGATGGTAGAGTCGTGTGTGGGTGGTAGTGTGTCGGCCGGAATCCAGTGCCTCTGATATTTCAGCCGTCACTACTCGGGCTTCGGGTAAGAGTGCATTAATGATACTGGATTTACCCATGCCAGATTGCCCTACCAATACGCTGGTGTGGCCTTTCAGATAGGGTTTGAGCGGGCTGATATCCTGTTTCGCAGAGAGTTGCAAAACTTCATAACCTAAATCACGGTAGAGTTGCAGGTTATTTAAAGCCTGCTTTGATTCTTCAGACAAATCGCATTTGTTCAGGACGATCAACGCTTTGATATTGTTGGCTTCAGCGGCGGCCAGGCAGCGATTGAGCAGCTCTTCATAAAAGCTGGGTACAGCTGCTGCCACGATAATAATCTGAGTGACATTGGCAGCGATGATTTTTGTGTGAAAAGTATCTGATCTGTATAGTAAGGAAGCGCGCGGGGCAATGCGTTCAATGGCACCTTGTTCAGTTCCGCTTGGTGTGATGAAAACGCGGTCACCACAAGCCACCCCGCCTTTTTTGCCTCGCATGACACAGCTGATCAGCTTGCCACTGTCTAACTCAACTTCATAACGCCTGCCATAGTTGGCAACAACCTGGCCTTCTAGCAAAGTATCCTGATTTTTTTTATTGGATTGTTTGTGCAAAACGCAGACAGGTGTGGAGGCTAAATTTCTAACAGTGCGTCAATTTTGGCTGCGCAGATAAAATCGTTCTCTGAAAGCCCGCTAATGGCATGTGTCGTATAGTGAATGCTGCATTTGTTGTAACCCACTTCCAGATCCGGGTGGTGATCTTCACGGTGAGAAACCCAAGCTGTGGCATTGACGAAAGCCATGGTTTCATAATAATTCTTGAACTGGTAGGTTTTACTGATGGTATTGTTGACAACTTCCCACCCTTTCAACTCTTTGAGAAAGTGCTGGATTTCACTTTCTGTCAAGGGTGGAACACCGCCTTCACAAGGTTTGCAGTTTTTATTGGTGAGGTCGCAGACTTGGCTCATTGCCTATTCCTTAATTTATTTAAAATGGTAGTAATTCAAGTTTAAATAAGCAGCAACGTGCATTTCTTCATCAGGGTACCAGTTTGCACCAGCGTTGGTATTGCAGATACGGATACGGGAAAGCAGTTGTTGCGCATTTTTTACTTTGCGGTCTGGACGGGTATAGATTTTAGAGCCGTCACCGCCAAACATGGAAATATGGCAGGCAGCACAGGATTTATCCACGAGGGATTTACCTACTTTAGGATCGCCTTTGGCAAAATTATCTGCAAAGGCCGGCACAACGGCCAGACATAGCACTAAGGTTGTCAGAAAAATTCTCATGTGTTCTCCTTCTCATTAAACCTGATTGGTTCACTCAAGTATTATGCCCTGCATTTAGCAATCGCGCTATACGTGTCGCGGCTGGTGGGTGGGAATCATAGAATACCGAATGCAGTGGGTCAGGGGTTAAAGTGGAAGCATTGTCTTTGTAAAGCTTGACCAGTGCTTGCACCATGTCATTGGCGTTTGCGTTTTGCGCAGCATATTGATCCGCTTCAAACTCATGCTTGCGTGAATAGAAACTGGATAAAGGCTGAAACAAGAAAGTAAATGCCGGAATGATCATGAAAAACAGAATCAATGCCATACCCGTGCTTTGGGTAGTCACGCCGAGCCCTTGATAAAACCAGGTTTTGTCCATAAGCCATCCCAGCAGCCATAAAAATCCGAGACTCAGAATAAACGTCCAGACGATGCGTTTAATAATATGGCGGCGTTTGAAATGGCCTAGTTCATGGGCGAGCACGGCTTCAATTTCATTGTGCGTCAGGTGGGTAAGCAGCGTGTCGAAAAAGACAATACGCTTGCTTTTTCCGAAACCGGTGAAGTAGGCATTGCCGTGGCTACTGCGTTTGGAGCCATCCATCACAAACAACCCTTCAGCCTTGAATCCGCATTTTGTTAAAAACTGTTCGATGCGGGTTTTGAGCTGCATGTCTTCCATGGGTGTGAACTTGTTGAAAAACGGTGCAATAAACGTAGGGTAGATGGCCAGCACCAGCAGATTGAAACCCATCCAGGCAAACCAGACATATAACCACCATTTCTCACCCATTTTATCCATAAGCCAAAGGACGCCGGCAAGGAAAGGCAGGCCAAACAGGGAAGCAAGCAAAAGTTGCTTGAACATATCCACGATGAACAATGCCGGTGTCATTTTGTTGAAACCAAACCGTGCTTCCACCACAAAGGTAAAATAAACGTTCAAGGGAAACTCGAGAATACTAATGATCAGAATTGGGCTGATGATGAGCGCCATGCTGTGCGCTATGCCGGCATTAAAAATGGTAGCCCAGAAATCGCTTAGTATTTGCAAGCCGCCACCCAGGGTGAAAGCCAGTAACAAAACCGCATCCAGCATGATCTGAATAAAACTGAGGCGGGTTTTAGTGCTGCTGTAGTCTGCGGCCTTCTGGTGAGCATCCAGAGCGATTTGTTCTGAAAACTCCTGAGGCACAGCATCACGATGAGCCTGAATATGTCGAACGTGTCTTGCTGCCAGCCACAATTTTGTCAGGGTGGTAAGTAGCAGCGCTATCAAGAAAACCAACGTAAAAGTTTGCACGAATTGTCCTTAAATGATCTGTCTGTAGTGACGATTCTTTCGTGGATATGACACAATACAGACTTTGAAAACCGAGTAAGGCAATATTATGGCACAAGATGCGAATCACCTCATCTGGATTGATATGGAAATGAGCGGTCTTAATCCGGATGGCGACCGAATTTTGGAGGTGGCGCTGGTGATCACTAATGCAAACCTGGAAACAGTTGCTGAAGCACCCGTACTGGTAGTGCATCAATCAGATGAAGTGTTGGATGGTATGGATGCCTGGAATAAGGGTACCCATGGTAAATCGGGATTAATCGAGAAGGTAAAGGCTTCAACGCTGAATGACGCAGATGTGGAAGCACAGATGATTGCGTTTCTGAAAGAATATGTGCCAGCCAAAACTTCTCCTATGTGTGGTAACTCCATTTGTCAGGACAGGCGTTTTATGGCGCGTTATATGCCAGAACTGGAAGCCTACTTTCATTACCGCAATCTGGATGTAAGTACGCTGAAAGAACTGGCGAAGCGTTGGAAACCTAGCTTGAAAGCGGGATTTGTAAAAGCAAATAAGCACGAAGCACTGGCTGATATTTACGAATCCGTAGAGGAAATGAAATATTACCGTGAACATTTCATTAAGCTTGATTAACGCTGATTAAATCAATAAATGGATTCAAACCCTAACCCTCATCGCAGAACAGGCATGACCATGCTGGTCATTGCATGGTTGCTGGTGTTCGCTGGCATATACTGGTTTTTTAATGGATGGTATATGCGGCAAACCAACCCTAACCCTCATGGAGCGCTGCAAAGCCAGACAGGTGAAGTGGTTTTGCAGCGAAATCGTGCCGGACATTACGTGGCGGATGGCGAGATCAATGGCACACCTGTGACCTTTTTGCTGGATACCGGAGCCACACAGGTTGCAATGTCAGCCAAGCTGGCCAGTCAGTTGGGCTTAAGGCGAGGAGCGAACGTCACTGTTCAGACGGCAAATGGTATGGCGCAAGGTTTTACCACTCGGCTGGATTCGGTGCGTCTGGGTTTTATAGAAGTGAACAATGTCAGCGCTATCGTAAGCGATGGTATGGATGATGGCATGGTATTACTAGGGATGAGCTTTCTAAAACAACTGGAATTTACGCAACGTAACGATCAGTTGATTCTTAAACCACTTTAGTCCTAACTTGTTTTTAGTTCTGGGCTGCCGGATTTTCGACTGTTAAATTGTCCAAAGGGCTATTTTATTGAATGATGTGGGTAGGGCGAATGAAATGTGGGAATTAGTTAACCTTCGTATGGGCAACTAGGTGCCATAAGGGGTCATTCTGGCAAGGTTGGATTAAAGTCAGGTATGGCGAACAACAGTCATTCAGGGAGGAAAACAGGGGGTTTCTATAACCTCAACGTGCAGTTTGCTGGCGGAGCGTTCCTCACGAAGCACGGATTGTGCTTAAGCCCACGATTCATAGTGATGTACCCAGCATTTAACAACGAATTTTTCCATTCCAGGAGAAATTGCAGCATGCTTCCACTCCTCACCAGCAAATGATTTCAAAGCCGCTTCATTCTCTCATTGAGAAATAATTGGGTATGCATCAGGAGCCCATTTTGTGGGCTTGAGAATAGAGACGGAGATAAAACCGGGCGCTTCATTGACTCTGATTACGCTTCTACCCACAGTAAAATTCTGAATCCCTAAATTTTGTAATATTTCTTCCTGTAAAATTCTCAAACTGAAAAAAACGTCTAATATTAATTCAGAACACTGCAAAACTTAAATGCTAGTGAGCATTTCTGAAAAGAACAGAATTAAGCAAGGGAGCATCGCATGAAGGAAGGCACACCTTTCATCGTTGAAGTAAATCCAAAAATTCCAAGACGACTAAAGCGGATGGATGAGTTGGCAGGTAATTTATGGTACAGCTGGAATCGTACCAGCCGCACGCTTTTTGCCCGTTTGCACCCAAGTCTTTGGGATGCTGTAGGGCATAGTCCCAAGGCGTTTTTAAAGCGAGTCAATGAGCAGCGGTTAGTGGATGCGGTGGATGACCAGGTATTTCTTGCAAATTTTAATCGTGTTTTATCCGCCTACGATACTTACCATTCTGAACCTATGCGCCAGAATGGCACAGGGTTGCATCAAAGTGATCTGGTAGCCTATTTTTGTGCTGAATTTGGTTTTCACGAGAGTTTTCCTATTTACTCAGGTGGGCTGGGAATATTGGCGGGTGACCATTGTAAAGCTGCCAGCGATATGCGCCTGCCCTTTATTGCCGTGGGCCTTTTGTATCGACAGGGCTATTTTTCCCAGTTGATCGATGCGGAAGGTAATCAGGTCGCAACTTACGCAGATTCTGATTTTGATGATTTGCCTATTTCTCCCGTGCTGCGTGACGATGGTAATGAAGTGCATATTAACGTGGGTTTTCCTGGACGTACTGTCATTGTGAAAGTCTGGCAGGCCAGAATAGGGCATGTGTGGCTTTATTTGCTGGATACGGATCTTGAAGTCAATTCTTTGGCAGATCGTGACATTGTTCACCAGCTCTATGGCGGTGATCGTTATATGCGGATGCAGCAGGAAATTCTGCTGGGGGTGGGTGGGGTGCGTGCTTTGCAGGAGATTGGGTTAAAGCCTACTGTATGGCATATCAACGAAGGGCATGCTGCATTCCAGATACTTGAGCGCGCCAGAAGTCTGGTAAGGGAAGGACTGGATTTTGCCAGTGCGCTTGAGGCTGTTGCAGTGAATACAGTTTTTACAACCCATACGCCAGTACCTGCTGGGCATGATCATTTTTCCCCGGATATGATGATTGAGTATTTTAGTGAGATGCTTCATGATCTGAAAATTGAAAAAGAGGAGTTTCTGGCGCTGGGGCAATCTGCGGACAGTCATGAATTTAATATGACGACCTTGGCGATTCATGGTTCGCGTTACCATAACGGTGTAAGTCGTATTCATGGTGATGTTTCGGCCAAAATCTGTGGAGATTTGTGGCCACAAGTCGGGCCGGAAGAAAGCCCTATCACGTATGTCACTAACGGCGTGCACGTTCCCAGTTTTCTTGCGGATGAATGGGTGGATTTGTTTGATACCTATTTGGGTTACGAGTGGCGGCATCGATTGTGTGATACAGAATTTTGGTCAAAAATCGACATGATTCCGGATCATTTGTTCTGGAGTGTTCGCCAGTCTCTCAAATCGCAAATGTTGTATCAGCTACGACACCGCATTTCTAACCAGCACTTTCGAAATCATGGTTCTGAGGCGCATCTGGACCGCTTGCTTAAATACACAGATCCAATCAATCCTAACGTTCTGACAATTGGCTTTGCGCGTCGTTTTGCAACCTATAAACGGGCGACCATGTTGTTTGATAATCTTGATTGGTTGCGTGAAATTATTGCAGATGAAGATCGACCCATTTTGTTTGTGTTCGCAGGCAAAGCACATCCTGCAGATAAACCCGGCCAGGAGTTGATCAGGCAAGTGCATAACATTTCCCGTTTACCTGAATTTGAAGGAAAAATATTACTGGTGGAAGGTTATGATATGGGGCTGGCCAGGAGGCTGGTTTCGGGTGTGGATATCTGGTTGAACAACCCCGTTTACCCGTTGGAAGCGAGCGGGACATCGGGTATGAAAGCAGGAATTAATGGCGCTATTAATTTAAGCGTGCTTGATGGGTGGTGGGGCGAGGGATACGACGGTAAAAATGGTTGGGCGATCAAACCTTCGCCGGAGCATTATGATGATTACCGTCGTAATAAAGAAGAAAGCCAGACTCTGTATGAAATCCTGCAGGATCACGTATTACCACTCTATTATGATCGTGGAAAATTTGGTTATTCGGAAGGCTGGGTCAAGATGGCCAAGCATTCCATTGCAACTGTACTGCCGCGGTTCAATGCCACGCGAATGGTAGGGGAATATGTTTCACGTTTTTACACCTCAGCCAGCACACAAGGAAAAATATTCGCTCAAAATGATTTTGAAAATGCCAAGCGTTTGGCAGTCTGGAAATCACGCGTTAAAGCAGCATGGCATGGGGTTGCTTTACGCAGGCTGGATGAACCGAAAAAGCGTATTCAATTTGGAGATGCAATGCGTTTTGAGGTTGGCGTGCAACTGAACGGATTAAAATCAGAAGATGTAAGGGTGGAATTGCTCGTTGGCAGGCCCGGGAACGTCAATGCCAGTGAGATGCAACATTATAGTTTTGTAAGTCAGGAAGCGACAGGTACAGGCCATGAACAGGTTTTTGCATTGGAACTGGCACCAGATTTGTGTGGCAAGCTGCAATACATGGTACGAATTTATCCCTGGCACGAGTTGCTGACCAATTCTCATGAAACGGGCATGATGTTTTGGCTGTGAGTTTCTTATGCCTATTTCTGAATAAGCGATGAATAAAGCGATAAATAGGTTTCGGCGCTTTTTGTCCAGCCGAAATCTCGGTGCATGCCGTTTAGCTGCAGTTTCCGCCAGGTTTTTTTATCATGATATGCATCAATAGCGCGTTTAACGGTCTGGAGGAGGTTTGCCGCAGTAAATGACTGCAACATAAATCCCGTTGCGCTGCCATCTTTCAGGCTGGTAGGCGTGAGGTCAACCACAGTATCAGCCAGACCACCGGTTGGTGTCACAATGGGTGGCGTTCCATAAAGCATGCTATACATCTGATTAAGTCCGCATGGTTCAAAGCGGGATGGCATCAGAAACATATCCGCACCCGCTTCAACCTGATGGGATAGCCCCTCATCAAATCCGATGACTGCCCGGAAATGATTGGGGTATTGTTCACCCAAGAGCAGAAAGGCTTGTTCAAGTTCGAGTTCACCTGTTCCAAGCAGGATTATTTGTGCGGGTTCGCGCACAATGGATGGCAGGATTTCCAGAAGCAGATCCAGGCCTTTCTGGTGCGTAATGCGACTTACCACACCGAATAAAGGAATGTCAGCAGAAACGGGCAAATTTAATTGCTGTTGCAGTGCCTGCTTATTGGTTTTTTTTCCATTCAATCTTGTCGGGCTATAAGTTGTAGCAAGGTGGGTATCGCATGCGGGATTCCAATGCTCGGCATCGACACCATTCAGAATGCCGGTCAGCTGGGTTGAGCGCTCAGCCAGTAAACCTTGTAAACCAAAACCTAACGCCTCTGATTGAATTTCCTTTGCATAGGTTAGGCTAACGGTAGTGAGGTGGTCGGCATAATAAAGCCCGGCCTTAAGGAAGGAAATGTTGCCATAATATTCCACCCCGTGCATGTCAAAGCTTTCTTCGGGTAAGTTGAGTTGGGGGAATACTTCTGGCGGAAATATACCCTGGTAGGCGAGATTGTGAACAGTCATGACTGTTGCAGCCTTGGTTCCCTTGGCAAAATGCAGATAGGCGGGTGCAAGGCCAGTCTGCCAGTCATTGCAGTGAACAATATCAGGCTTCCATGCCAGCGGATTTTTTTCTGAACCTAATATCGCTGCAATGCGGGACAATAACCCAAATCGAAGTGCATTGTCCGGCCAGTCCAGCCCGCTTTTATCAGAATAAGGTCCGCCTGTACGCTCATAAAACGCTGGATAGTCTATGATTATGATTGGAACATCGCTACCGGGTATTTTTGCTGACAGGAGATTTACTTCTCCGTGGCCTGGAATATCTATGATGCGTGCCAGTTTGCGTTTGTTTTTAATGACAGACAAAATTTTAGGATAGCCCGGCACCAATACTCTTACGTCCACCCCAATAGCACGTAAAGCAACGGGAAGCGCTGCACTCACATCAGCCAGCCCGCCAGTCTTGATTAACGGGTGAATTTCTGAGGTGACAAAAAGAACTTTGGGTTTTTTATTTTTGCGAGAATTTGCTTGCAAGATGATATTTTTGCCAAAAATTAAGACGATTAATTCTAACGCATATTTTTGTGCCGAGTGGGTGAATTCGCTATATAAGTCATGTGGGGTATTGATTTAAACCGATTATCCATCTATTTTAGGGGTGTAGGTTTGTACCACACATAGACTAACTGGGAGGCATTATGAATATAGGCATGATCGGAATGGGTCGAATGGGCGCAAATATGGCACGTCGGTTGCGTCGGGGTGGTATGGAAGTCGTGGCCTATAATCGTAGTGCTGAAGTTACACAGCAACTTGCAAAAGAAACGGGCCTGACGGCAGTTGAGTCATTCGAGGCAATGATTAAACAGCTGGCTGCACCCCGCATTGTCTGGCTAATGCTCCCTTCAGGAGACGCAACCCAGAATGCGATAGATCAACTAGCCCCCATGCTGAGTGCGGATGATATTCTGGTTGATGGCGGAAATGCATACTACAAAGATTCCATGAGACGGGGTGCTGAATTGTCTAAATCCGGTATTCATTATATTGATGCCGGTGTGTCAGGTGGGGTATGGGGGCTGGAAAATGGTTACGCTATCATGACCGGGGGAGAGGCTGGCCCGATGAAACGGATTGAGCCGTTCATCAAAGTGCTGGCTCCCGGCGCAGATGCAGGCTGGCATCATTGCGGGCCTGTGGGTTCCGGACATTTTGTGAAAATGGTCCACAACGGTATTGAATACGGCATGATGCAAGCCTTTGCAGAAGGTTTGGCGCTCATCAAAGGACGTGAAGATTTTAATATGGATCTTGCTGCCATTACCGAGATGTGGCGTCATGGTAGTGTAGTGCGTTCATGGCTACTGGATTTAACTGCAGAGTTTTTGAAAGAAGATCAGTCGCTGGATAATATCAAACCCTTCGTTTCAGATTCGGGAGAAGGTCGCTGGACTGCGCTTGAGGCAGTTGAACAGGGCGTTCCTGCGCCGGTAATGAGTCTTGCGTTAATGATGCGCTTCGCTAGTCAAGGTGCCAATGATTACCCCGCCAAGATGCTTGCAATGATGCGCAAAGGGTTTGGTGGTCACGCAGTTAAGGGAGATTGAACATGAAGGATCAATCACAGTTTCCTTGTAACTTCGTGATTTTTGGCGCCACTGGTAATCTGGCTTCCAATAAATTATTGCCCTCGCTATATCATCTTGAAGTGGCCAATCGCTTGCCGCCAGCTTTGAATTTTACCGCTTATTCCCGCCGAGACTGGGGGCAGGAAGATTGGAAAAAGCATATGCAACTGACACTGCAAGATAAAATTGGTGAGAATTTTGATGAAGAAATTTTTGCGAAATTTTCAGCACGATTCAGTTATTTGCAAGGGGAGTTGCACGATTTAGATTCCTATAAACGGCTATATGAAGAACTATCAAAGCCTAAAGAAGGTGTCTGCTCCAACATGATTTTTTATCTTGCGATTAAGCCAACCGAATATAACTCAGTCGTTAAAAATCTGGATGCAGTGGGGTTGAACAAACCCCGTGGACTTCATCGTATTGTGTTGGAGAAGCCTTTCGGTGAAGATATTGAAAGTGCCCATTTGTTGAATGAAGTGTTGCACCGTTCGTTTGATGAGGAACAGATCTTTCGTATTGATCATTATCTTGGGAAGGAAACCGTTCAAAATCTGTTGGTGTTCCGTTTTGCGAATACCTTGATTGAGCCACTTTGGAACCGCAATTTTATTGACCATGTGCAGATTACCGTTGCTGAAGATATTGGCATTGAAAAACGTGCAGACTACTATGATAAAGCGGGTGCTTTACGGGATATGTTACAGAACCATTTGATGCAGTTGCTGGCGGTTGTTGCAATGGAGCCGCCTCCAGCACTGGAAGCCGATGCGCTGCGCGACGAAAAAGTAAAGGTGTTGCGCTCCATCAGGCCCATTTCAAAACGCTCGATCAGCGCCCATGCTTTCCGCGCGCAGTATGCTGCAGGATTCGTGAATGGCAAATCTGTAGCCGGATATCAGGATGAAGAAGGCGTAGAAAAAGCATCAGCCACGGAATCCATGGTGGCTGCCAAATTTTACATCGATAACTGGCGCTGGCGTGGCGTGCCTTTTTATCTCCGTACGGGTAAGCGCCTGGCAAAACAGATGTCGCTTATTGCTATCCGGTTTCGTTATCCGCCACAGCAGTTATTTCGGGAAACACCTGTTGAAAGCATTGCGCCTAACTGGATATTGTTGTCTATTCAACCCAGTGAAAGCATGCATATGGAAATTCATGTGAAACGGCCAGGACTGGAAATGGATACGCGGGTTATCTCACTCAATGCCTCATATCGTAAAACCGACGAAGTGCCTCTGGACGCATACGAAACCCTGCTGCTGGATATCATTGAGGGTGACCGCAGCTTGTTTATCCGGTTTGATGAAGTGGAGTGGGCATGGCGCGTTGTTGATCCTATACTGAAACACTGGGCGCAGGAACGGGATTTTATTCATACTTATCCAGCCGGTACATGGGGGCCAGAAGAAGCCAATCGACTGTTTGATAGCGAAGATCATCAGTGGCGTAATGAGTTATGACCCGGTTATAAGCGATTAGCGTATGGCTTTTGAGTTTTTTGTACTGCTGATCTTATTCTGAAGGGCGGTGAAATTTATGCAAAAGTGTCGTTGGCACGTTTTTCCAGATACTAAAGCATTAAAGAAACAGGCTGTTAAAGAAATCGTCAAAGCGGCAGATGAGGCCATCGCGCAGCGTGGTGTGTTTAATCTGGTGCTGGCTGGCGGCACGACGCCCCGTGCTGTCTACGAAAAACTGCGTGATATCAAGACTGACTGGTCAGCCTGGTACATTTATTTTGGGGATGAGCGTTGCTTGCCTGCTAATCACCCGGATCGTAATAGTGTGATGGCGCTGACGGCCTGGCTTAATTATGCCACTGTTCCCCATTGTCAGATTTTCATTATTCCCGCCGAGCAAGGTTCAACTATGGGTGCTGAAGCATATAGCAAACTGTTAAATGATGTGACATTTGATCTGGTCTTGCTAGGGTTGGGAGAAGACGGGCATACCGCCAGCTTGTTTCCCGGACATGATCCTGGCTTGGCACCCGATGCGCCTGTTGCACAAGCGGTCCACGATGCGCCCAAACCACCCTCGGAAAGAATCAGTTTAAGCGCCCGTTGTTTAAGCGATGCTAAAAAAGTGATTTACCTGGTAACAGGGGAATCCAAACGTCTGGCCGTTAGTGACTGGCGTTCGGGAAAGCCTATCCCGGCCTCGCTAATAGCGCCCAAAAAAGGGGTGGATATTCTGCTGGAAGAGGCTTGTCTGGCCCCTTGAATCAATCGAAACTGTAATGTTTTTTGACTGATTGCTTAATATCCCAGGTGCAGGACATGCCAGCGGGAAAAGTAACAAGATCGCCTTTTTCAATTTTCACTGGTTCACCTTTGGTGGGAGTGACAATTACCTCTCCCTCCAGAAGGTAACAGGTTTCCCTGCTGTCATACGTCCATGGAAAGGTGGAGGTTTCTTTATCCCATATTGGCCAGCGAGGCACTTCCAGTTCCATTAATCTGGCTTCTGATGGGTTGTGTTCAATAGTAATTCCGTTCATGTGTATTCCAGTTGAAATTTAAATTACAAGACTGATGCACCAAAGTTAAATTCTTTGCGATTTGTAAGAATTAATCAAGCCGTTTGTGGAGGTGTCATGGCTGCTTACCTCGCTGGTTCCGGTGAGTTCAGGCTGAATGACTTTGGCTAATTGTTTGCCGAGTTCTACACCCCATTGATCAAAAGAATTAATGTTCCAGATGATGCCCTGGACAAAAATTTTATGTTCGTAAAAAGCAATGAGAGAACCTAGCGATTTGGGATCCAGGGTTTGCATTAATATTGAATTGCTAGGTTCATTGCCAGGAAAAACTTTATGCGGCAGCAAGCGTTTAATATCTTCTTCACTGAGACCTTCTGCTTGCATTTCCAGCATGGCTTCTTCAGGTTTTTTGCCGCGCATTAATGCTTCAGTCTGGGCAAAATAGTTTGCCAATAAAATGGCGTTGTGTTCACCAACAGGGTGATGACTCTCAACCAAAGCGATGTAATCAGCAGGAATGAGGCGCGTACCCTGATGAATAAGCTGAAAAAACGCATGCTGGCCATTGGTACCAGGTTCACCCCAAATGATCTGGCCTGTCGGGTAATTGACCAAATTGCCATCCCGGTCGATGCGCTTGCCATTACTTTCCATATCCAGTTGCTGAAGATAGGCCGGAAGCCTGCGCAAATACTGACTGTACGGCATGCAGGCTTGGGTATCGGAACCGAAGAAATTGTTGTACCAGATACCTAACATTCCGAATATGACAGGGAGGTTTTTTTCAAGTGGCGCAGAACGGAAATGTTCGTCCATTTCATGAGCACCCTGAAGTAGCTCTTCGAATCGGGCCATGCCGATCGCCAACGCAATGGATAATCCGATGGCGGACCACAGTGAATAACGTCCACCCACCCAGTCCCAGAACTCGAACATTTGATCAGGATTAATTCCAAATTCGGTGACTGCCTTGGTGTTAGTAGAGATGGCAACAAAGTGCTGTGAAATGGCGCTTTCTTCAAGCGCGGCTTTCATTAACCAGTCCCGCGCTGAGCGGGCATTGGTCATGGTTTCCTGTGTAGTAAAAGTCTTTGAAGCAATGATGAAAAGCGTAGTTTCCGGATTGAGATGGCGCTCTGTTTCAAACAGGTCGGTGCTGTCAATATTGGAAACAAAGTGAAATTTTACATTGTGACGATGATAGGCAAGGAGTGATTCAGTCACCATGGCCGGCCCCAGGTCAGAACCGCCAATACCGATATTGACTACATCCGTAATGGTTTTGCCACTGTATCCTTTCCATTCACCGGAACGAACAGCATTGGTAAATTTACGCATTTTACTGAGTACAGCATTGACTTCAGGCATGACATTTTTGCCATCGACCATAACAGGCCGATTGGTGCGGTTACGCAGTGCAACGTGCAGAACAGAGCGATTTTCTGTGAAATTAATGGGTTCGCCGGTAAACATTTTTTCTCTCCAGCCTGGTACGTCCATCTCTCTTGCCAGGTTGAAAAGTAAGGCTAACGTTTTATCTGTGAATCGATTTTTGGAAAAATCGAACAGGATATTGTTGAAGGTGATGGAATGTTTTTCGAACCGTTGCGGGTCAGCCTCGAACAGATCGCGCATATGGGTGTGCGCAATCGTTTTTTGATGTCTTTTTAATGCCTTCCATGCTTTGGTTTGGGTAGGTTGCGTCATACGAAAACCTTTAAGTTGTTGTTTGTATTTTAGGCTCTTGCAAGAATAATACCAGCGAGGGGGGGTAGCGTGATTTCCATGGAGTGAGGAAAACCCATCCAGGTCTTATCCTGAGCAAAAAGTCCGCCACCATTTCCGCTATTGGTGCCGCCATAATAGCTGGAGTCACTGTTGAATATTTCTTTGTACTCCGCGCCTTCAGGTACGCCAATTCGGTAATTATTGCGTGGTACGGGAGTGAAATTCAGAACGACCACGACAAATGACCCATCGCGCGCACGTCGCATGAAGCTTAGTATGGACTGATCCGCATCGTGGCAATCAATCCAGGAGAAACCATCTGACGAAAAATCAAGATCATGCATTGCCAGATTATTTGCATACAGGTGGTTCAGATCGCGGCAAAGTGTCTGAATATTCTGATGCAGTCCGATGTCCAGAAGTTGCCATTCAAGACCGTTTTTTACCCGCCATTCCCGGCCCTGGGCAAATTCATTTCCCATGAAATTCAATTTTTTCCCAGGGTAGGCCATCTGGTAGGTATACAGCAAGCGTAAATTGGCAAATTTCTGCCAGGCATCACCGGGCATTTTGTCCAGTAGCGAGCGTTTGCCATGCACAACTTCATCATGAGAGAAGGGCAGGGTAAAATTTTCGGTGTAGGAATAGAGTTGACCAAAAGTTAACTGGTTATGGTGATAGCGTCGGTGGACTGGGTCTTGCGAAATATAGGCCAGCGTGTCGTTCATCCAACCCATATTCCATTTCATGGAGAAGCCAAGTCCGCCAAGGTAGACCGGGCGAGATACCATGGGCCAGGAAGTAGACTCTTCAGCAAATGTCAGGGCACCGGGGAAGGCATCGTGCACCATGATATTGAGTTCGCGCAGAAACTCAATGGCTTCCAGATTTTCACGGCCACCAAATTTATTGGGTATCCATTCGCCTGCTTGTCGGGAGTAGTCCAGATAAAGCATAGAGGCGACCGCATCTACCCGTAAACCGTCAATGTGGAACTCAGAAAGCCAGTAATGGGCACTTGAGAGCAGAAAACTTTTTACCTCATTGCGGCCAAAATTGAAAATATAAGTGCCCCAATCCTGATGAAAACCCATGCGCGGGTCTTCGTGTTCGTACAGTGCGGTGCCGTCAAATCTGGCCAATGCGAAACTGTCCTGAGGGAAGTGTGCCGGTACCCAATCAAGAATGACGCCAATGTTAGCCTGATGACATGCATCTACAAAATAACGAAGATCATCTGGTGAGCCATAACGGTTTGTCGGTGCAAAATATCCGGTTGTCTGGTATCCCCATGACTCATCCAGCGGATGCTCGCTGATTGGCATGAGCTCTATATGGGTGTAGCCCATCTCTTTGATGTAAGGGATGAGCGATTCAGCCAGTTCACGATAGGTGAAAAAATCATCATTGGCATGACGTTTCCATGATCCGGCATGCATTTCGTAGATGTTGCACGGTGCATGCTGCCAGTCGTGTTTGGCGCGTTTTGCCAGCCATTCGTTATCTTGCCAGTGATGGGTACTTATTGCGGCAACACTGGACGCAGTGCCAGGGCGTTTTTCGAAATATTGGGCATAGGGGTCTGTTTTGACCAGGATATGCCCATTATGGCGATTACGAATTTCGAACTTGTATAAGGCACTGTCAGCCAGGCCGGGTATAAATAACTCCCATACACCACTTGAACCGTGCACCTGCATAAGATGCGTACGGCCATCCCAGTGATTAAAATCTCCGATAACACTGACACGTTCCGCATTTGGCGCCCAGACAGCGAAGTGAACACCTGCTACACCATTAACAGTGATGAGATGTGCGCCAAGAGTGTTGTATGTCTGGTGCAGGTTCCCCGCGTTGAATAAATACAGATCGAGGTCAGTGATTTGGGCGGGGAAGGCGTAAGGGTCATGAAATTCATGCAACTCGCCATATGCCGCTGCGCGCAAGCGATAAGTTGCAGGCAAAGCCTGTTTTCCATGCCATTCAAAAAGGCCATGAGGGTCGGTTTTGGTCAGGGATGTCCATTCCGTTTCAGTTTCAACCCATACTTGCTGTGCGTAGGGCAGGAAGACACGCAATACATAGCCATTACCTTCCCAATGCTGGCCGAGAAACTGGTGTGGGTCATGTAAACGTGCCTGTATAAGGAGTTCAGTTTTGGTGTTGAGCTTAGGCTTTGTATCCTGTTTCATAGCTATGTCATTTGAGTATTGTTTAATTGTAGCTCTAAAATTACATAATATTACGGGAAGCTTCATGCAAGGAATATTTCAGCCCGATAGCTATCATCCTACCAGCCATCGGCTAAAATAAAAAATAGATGTTTGAGTAAAATGTTAAATTTTAGGTGTTTTTGGTATGAAATCGGAAGAATGCGTATTGTTCTCAGATGCATTTGAACTTTTTTCACATCAGGATTGTTGTGTTGGTGGGATTTGCAGTAGTATTGAATTAAATATTAATAGGCTAAGGAGAGGCTCTTGCAAAAAGATTTACCGCGCTTTGTCAGTCTGCTGACAAAAAATACAGTTGCATTGATTCTTGCCGGAGGCCGTGGCAGCCGATTAAAACAGCTGACAGATTGGCGCGCCAAACCGGCAGTGCCATTTGGCGGCAAATTTCGTATCATTGATTTTCCGCTTTCCAATTGCCTGAATTCAGGCATCCGGCGTGTGGGTGTCATCACTCAGTATAAAGCCCATAGCATGATCAAGCATATTCAGCGTGGCTGGGGATTTCTGCGGGGTGAGTTCAATGAGTTTGTAGAACTGCTACCTGCACAGCAACGACTTGAAGCCGACTGGTATAAAGGTACGGCAGATGCGGTTTATCAGAACATGGATATTATCCGCGCCTATGAACCAGAGCATGTGCTGATTTTGGCCGGGGATCATATCTACAAAATGGATTATGGCGAGATGCTTGCCTATCATGTGTCTCATGAGGCAGATATGACGGTTGCTTGTATTGAAGTACCGCTGGCTGAAGCATCGGCATTTGGCATCATGACGGTAGACAAAGATAATCGTGTCATCGATTTTAATGAAAAACCGGCAAATCCATCGCCCATGCCAGACAATCCGGATAACGCCCTGGTAAGTATGGGTATTTATATTTTCAATGCCAAATTTCTATATGAACAACTGATTCGGGATGCTGATGTTCGGCATTCGTCTCATGACTTTGGTAAAGACATTATTCCTCATTTGGTCAAGAAATATAAAGTAGTTGCCCACCCCTTCAGTGAGAGTTGCGTCTGCAAACCTGACGATGTGCCCTATTGGCGTGATGTGGGTACTGTTGATGCATTTTGGGAAGCGAATATGGAGCTGACCAAGGTGACTCCTGCGCTCAATTTATACGATAAAAAGTGGCCGATCTGGACTTATCAGGAGCAGCTGCCCCCTGCTAAATTCATCTTCGATGATGAAGAAAGAAGGGGTATGGCAGTAGATTCCATGGTTTCAGGTGGGTGCATTATCAGTGGTGCCAAAATTACCCGATCACTGCTTTTCTCCAATGTATATGTAATGAGCTTTTCAGAAGTCGTGGATTCTGTGGTGCTGCCGGATGTGAAAATTGGCCAGAATGTGTATTTGAAGCGAGTGCTGATTGATAAGGGTTGTATTATTCCAGATGGGTTGGTGGCTGGGGTGGATCCTGTTGAAGATGCAAAACGCTTCCATGTTACAGAAAAAGGAATTGTGCTGATTACACCGGAAATGCTGGGCCAACCTGTCCACCATGTTCGCTGATTCTGCATTCGTCATTTGAAATATGATCGTTAATCAGGCGTATAGATTATGACTGCTAAGCAAGACAGAAAGCTGAACCTTATCCTTTGCTGGCATATGCACCAGCCGGATTATCGCAACTATATGTCAGGCGAATTTGAGTTGCCTTGGACTTATCTTCACGCCATAAAAGATTATACGGATATGGTGTATCACCTGGAGCAAAGTCCAAAATCAAAAGCGGTTTTCAATTTTGTCCCTATTTTGCTGGACCAACTGGAAGCGTATGTAGCAGATTTTGACAGCAAAAAGATGTCGGACCCTTTACTTGGTTTGCTGGCGCATGAAGATATGAATTCGCTTAGCGATGCTCAGCGTGAACTGATTCTGGAAAAATGCTTTCGCTGCAATCATGTGACCATGGTCCACCCTTTTCCATCCTATAAACGTCTGCAAGATTTTTTTAATGTGATAGACGAGCAGGGTGAAGCCTGTATGAGTTACCTTTCCGGGCAATACCTGGCCGATCTGCTGGTATGGTATCACCTGGCATGGACGGGAGAGAGTGTCCGGCGTGAACACGTACTGGTAACGCAACTTATGGCCAAGGGTGAACATTTTAGCTATAGCGATCGTATGGGGCTATACGATTTAATTGGTAATCTGATGCGCGGTCTTATTCCACGCTATAAAGCTTTAGTTAAGGCTGGGCGGATTGAATTATCCAGTACCCCCCATTATCATCCCATCGCACCCCTATTAATAGATTTTAAGGCGGCAAGGGAATGCACTCCCGATGTTGCTTTGCCAGAATCGCCAACTTATCCCGGAGGTAAAAGCCGGGTTGCATTTCATATTGAGTCCGCCATAGCAAGCCATGAGGCGCGATTTGGTGAAAAGCCTCATGGTTTTTGGCCTGCAGAAGGGGGTGTTTCTGACCCGTTGCTCAATTTGCTGGCACATTTTGGTGTTCGCTGGACGGCTACCGGCGAGGGTGTGCTGGTAAGCAGCTTGCGTAAAGCAAGTCCTGGCTCACCCCCACCTGAGAAAAAACAGTATTTATATCGACCCTATCAAGTGACTGGTCAGGAAAATAAAGTGACCTGCTTTTTCCGTGATGATCATTTGTCGGATTTGATTGGCTTTGAGTATGCAAAATGGTATGGGCGCGATGCCGTTAATAATTTTGTTCATCTTCTGGAAGGGATCCTTGAACAAGCGCCACAAGGCGAAAACCCTGTTGTCAGTGTGATTCTGGATGGAGAAAATGCATGGGAATATTATCCGTACAATGGGTATTTTTTCCTGTCTGAACTTTATGAGGCTTTATCAGCACATCCATCTATCAACATGACAACATTCAAAGATTATCTGGATGCTGCTGAGAAGTCTGAATCTACGGCTACAAGCAAGGCTGGTTCGGGTCACTTTGCGAAAATGGGTAATTTGCCTGGATTGGTTGCAGGTAGTTGGGTGTATGGTGATTTTTCAACGTGGATAGGCTCCACAGATAAAAACCGTGCCTGGGACTTGTTATGCGCTGCAAAACGAAGCTTTGACCATGTGATAGCTAGTGGTAGGCTGACTCAAGCCGAGCAGGAGGCAGCTTATAAACAATTGTCAGATTGCGAAAGCTCTGACTGGTTCTGGTGGTTTGGTGACTACAATCCACAGAATAGTGTGGAAAGTTTTGATAAGTTATACCGGGAAAATCTGACCAATTTGTATCAGCTGCTGAAACTCGAAGTGCCGGAGGTACTTAGCCAGCCTGTCAGTCATGGTGGTGGGCATGCAGAAGCAGGTGGTGCGATGCGGCGTGCAAGCTGATCTTCTTTGTGGAAATGCGCTAAGAGCGGCTAATTTAAAGTTGCTGGCGACTCTCTGCGCTTCCCCCAAAACAGTAGATTATTGTGCTTTAAGTAATTCCACATCAAAAATCAGTGTTGCGTTAGGAGGGATGACCCCACCTGCGCCGTTGGCACCATAACCCATTTCTGGTGGTATGGTCAGGGTGCGTTTTCCGCCAACTTTCATTCCGGCAACCCCTTCATCCCATCCACGTATAACCTGGCCACCACCCAAGCGGAAGGTAAACGGCTCGCCTCGGTCTACGGAGCTATCAAACTTCGTTCCTCTGTTTTTTGGTGCGCTTGCGTCAAACAGCCAACCAGTATAATGAACAGAAACCATTTTACCGCTAACAGCTTCTTTTCCGGTGCCGACCTTTTGGTCAATTTTGATTAATTGGGATACTTGGGTTTGTTTGGTTTTATCAGAACCGTTGTTTGCAGTGTTGTTGTCTGCGCATGCCGAAATGGAAAATGCGAGTAAAAGTACTGCGGTTAAAGTGGTGATTCTTTGCATGGTTTGCTCCAGATAAAAAGTATAAGCCAGAGAGATTCTATCTCAAACTGAAGTATCGGGGAAAAATAGGACGCGGATTCAAGTTTGAAGTGCAAGGCCTGTTGATTCGAAGAATACCTGATTGGGCGTTTGATATCCAAGTCGTTTTCTGGGGCGATTGTTCAAT